>NZ_JBSVCZ010000005.1:0-265773 GCF_054072955.1 Streptomyces sp. SS8 | reverse complement strand
ACGGACGCTTCCTTCGGCACCCCTTCCGGGGCCCCTCCGGGCGCTTCCCTTCGGTGTGTTCACTACCTTAGCGGATCTCTCCGGCGACTCATAATCGAGCCATTCGGATCGTTTTTCCGTGCGCTTCAAGCGCAGCGGAAACGACCCCGAATCGGGGAGTCCGTATCTGGTGGTGTCCGCTCCGGGCCTCTCTCACGCGACCTCTCCGGTCGCCGTGGATCTCGTCCCGTTCCAGCGGCTCGGTCCACATTAGACCTCGGTCGGACCAACGTCAAGCTGCCTCCGGCAGTGACGTGGCTGGTGCCCCCGGTACGGGCTGACCGAGGGGCCGCCGGTGATCCAGTAGCGCCACGGGCGGGGCACTCCCTCGCCTCCCCACACCGGCGTGGGGGCCGTTCCACACGTGATCGGGGGAAGCCGGCGTACCCACGAGGATACGGAGAGGGGCGTCCTCACCGCCGCAGACGAGGAGCGAGAGGCCGAGCCGCCGGCCGCGGAGACGGCCGCATCCAGGAGGCACGCCGCCCCGGCGGAGATGGCCGCCCCGGCGGAGATGTTCGCCGTAGAGGGCATCGACGCGTCGGCCTTGCGGACGGGCATCGGCAGGTGTGACGCCGATCTGGCCAAGATCCGGGCCGAGCCGGCGGGCCTGGCATCGCAGCGGGCGCGCGTCGGCAGCCGCTCGACCGGCCAACAACGCGTCACTCGCCACTCTCGCGAGCGTTCTCCTGACCCCTGACCCCTAAACCGCGCCAACGTATCGGCGGGCCGTGAGCAAGACGCACAGCGCGTCAGGATCCGGTGGTCGGTTTGGCTCGCGGGCTCAGCCGATACGCCGAGACCGTCGGATCACCGGCGAGGTAGAACCGGTGCTGCCAGTCGTGGGCCCTGCTCACGCCTACCCGAGGACCGACCTTGATGAGCTCAGGAGGTACCGACTCGCCCTCGGACAACACGACCGGGGTATGTGCCAGGAGGTCTGTGCCGTTGTGCTCCGCCGTGATGCCGAGTGCCTGGCAGAAGTTCCCGGGGCCCCGGGCAAGACGTGGGCTCTCGACCCTCTCCCCTCGTCGCTTGCGTGCCAGGTCTTCTCCCTCGATGACCCTGCCTGCCCGGATGAGGACGGCCGAGGCGATGCCGTCCGTCCCCGTGACGACGTTGGCGCACCAGTGGAGGCCGTGGGACCGGTAGACGTACAGGTGTCCTGCGGGTCCGAACATGACGGCGTTCCGGGGCGTCCGGCCTCGGTAGGCGTGGGAAGCCGGGTCAGCCGTGCCGGAGTACGCCTCGGTCTCCGTGATGGCGATGCTCACGGTCCCCTCGGGGGTCTTGCAGGTGAGGACGTTACCGAGCAGCTTGGGGGCGACCTCTTCGGCAGGATGGGCGAGGAGATCAACGTTCATGCTGACCGCCTTGACACGCCGTAGGTGAAGTGGGTGTACGCCCGGCCGGGAGGGCCGGACATCGCGGCGTTGCGCTCGGCGCTGCCCCGGTAGGCGTGCGGCTCCGGGCCGATGCGGCCCGCGTACGCCTCGGCCTCGGTCAGCCGGACCTCGACCGGGCCGTCGTCGGTCATACGGACCAGGACACGGCCGAGGAGGTCCGGGGCGGCCTCCGGAACGGGCCGGTCGAAGAAGGCGCTGGGCAGGGGCTTACGGTCGTGGTCGGCGCTCACGCCTGCCGAGCGTAGTGCAGCCATCGGGTAACAACTGCGGGCGGCGGCCCTGGCCGGCGGAACCGTCCGGCAGACTTCGGGCGTTCAAAGGGATCGGCACGACACACAGGCCAGGGCCTGGGGGAGGAAGAAGATGGGCTTCAAGAAGCTGTTCGCGAGTGTGGGCATCGGCGGCGCGTCGGTGGAGACGGTGCTGACCGAGCCGAACGTGGTTCCGGGCGGCGTCGTCCAGGGGGAGGTGCGGATCCAGGGGGGATCGGTCGCCCAGGAGATCCAGGGGCTGTCGGTCGGTCTCCAGGCCCGTGTCGAGGTGGAGAGCGGGGAGGAGGAGTACACCAGGAACGTCGAGTTCCACCGTATGCGGCTGGGCGGGGCCTTCGAGCTCCAGCCGGGCGCGGTGCACACGGTGCCCTTCGGGCTGGAGGTGCCGTGGGAGACCCCGATCACCATGTTCATGGGCCGTCATCTGACCGGGATGAACATCGGGGTGACGACGGAGCTGGCGATCGCCAAGGCGGTGGACTCCGGTGACCTCGACCCGGTGAACGTCCACCCGCTCCCCGCCCAGCAGGCGATCCTGGACGCCTTCGGCGCCCTGGGGTTCCGCTTCAAGAGCGCGGACATGGAGCAGGGGCACATCCGGGGCACCCGGCAGAAGCTGCCCTTCTACCAGGAGATCGAGTTCCTGGCCCCGCAGCAGTACCGCGGGCTGAGCCAGGTCGAGCTGAGCTTCGTCGCGGACGAGCACGGGATGGACGTCGTGCTGGAGATGGACAAGAAGGCCGGTCTGTTCAGCGAGGGCAGCGACACCTACCGCTCCTTCACCGTGGGCCTGTCGGACTTTCAGCAGACCGACTGGGCCGCCTACCTCAACCAGTGGCTGGCCGAGGTCGGCGGCAGGCGGAACTGGTTCTGAGGGGCTCGGGCGTTCCTCGCGCAGGGCGCGGTCCGGTGCGGTACCGGGCCGCGCCCTGCGCCGTCCGGAGGGCCGGGATCGTTAGGCTGGCCGGTGCAGCGATGTCGCGCTACCGAGGAGGTTTCCCCACGTGACCGAGCAGAAGCGGCGCCCGCTCCCCCACGACTTCCACCCTCCGGTGCCGTCGTTCACGGTCGTGAGCGACGACGTCTCCGAGGGCGTCCGGCTGAAGCCCGATCAGGTCCACGCCGAGGGCAACACCTCTCCGCACCTGCGCTGGGAGGGCTTTCCGGAGGGGACCAGGAGCTTCGCCGTCACCTGCTACGACCCCGACGCGCCGACCGGCAGCGGTTTCTGGCACTGGTCGGTGTTCGACATCCCGGCGTCCGTGACGGAGTTGCCCGCGGGGGCCGGCACGGGTGCGATGAAGGGGATGCCCGCGGAGGCGGTGCACGTCCGCAACGACTACGGCACCCGTGACTTCGGCGGGGCCGCGCCGCCGCCCGGGGACGGCCCGCACCGCTATGTGTTCACGGTCTACGCCGTGGACACCGAGAAGCTGGGCGTGGACGCGGACGCGTCGCCCGCCGTGGTCGGCTTCAACCTGCGGTTCCACACGCTGGCCCGCGCACAGCTGATCGGTGAGTACGAGGTGCCCGCCGAGGGCTGAGGTCCCGGCCGGGCCGGATAGAGGGCCGTTCCGCGGACGGGAAAAGGCTTTGCGCCCCGTCGTCTCCGGATCGCACAGTGGTGGCCGGGCAGTCGGCACCGCGGTGGCGGGGGCGGCGGGGCGCGCTCACGCCCGCCGTCCGCCGGAGCCCGTCGGGGGACGGGCGGCCGCGTCGGCTGCCCCTCCTGTCCGCTCCCGTCCCCGCTTCCGGGGCTTTCGCCCCGCTTCCCGGCATCCGCGTCGTCCGGGTGTCGCCGCGTTCCCATCTCCCGTACACCGTGCGGAAATTGCGTTGTCCACCCGGTTGGGCAGCGGCACAGTGGTCCCACCCCGCCGCGGGGGCGGGTGCCGGAGGTGGATGAGATGCGCGAGACGCTGGTGCTCAACGCCGGTTTCGAGCCGCTGTCGACGGTGTCGCTGCGGCGTGCGGTGGTGCTGGTGATGCAGGACAAGGCCGTGGTGGAGCAGTCGCACCCCGGACTGCGCGTACGGGCGGCGCGGGTGGATCTCCCGGTGCCGCAGGTGATCAGACTCCGCAGATACGTGCGGGTCCCGTTCCGACAACGGGCGGCCTGGTCGCGGCGCGGTGTCCTCGTGCGGGACCGGCACAGGTGCGCCTACTGCGGGCGCCGGGCGACCACGGTGGACCATGTCGTGCCGCGTTCGCGCGGGGGCGGCGACACCTGGCTGAACACGGTCGCGGCGTGCGCGGAGGACAACCACCGCAAGGCCGACCGCACGCCCGCTCAGGCGGGCATGCGGCTGCTGACGCAGCCGTTCGAGCCGACACCGGCGGACGCGCTCGTCCTCGCGCTGGGGCTGCGGGACGGTGAGACGCCGCCGGAGTGGCTGACGCTGCCCGCCTCCGCCTGAGGCTCCCGGTGGGGCCGCCGAGCGCGGTGGCCGGTCCGGTCGGTCCGGCTCAGTTCAGTACGAGCTGGATGATCGCGGCCGTGCCGACGGCCACGATGACCGCGCGCAGGGCGGTCGGCGGCAGTCTGCGTCCCAGCCGGGCGCCGAGCTGGCCGCCGATCGCCGAGCCGGCCGCGATGAGCAGGACGGCCGTCCAGTCGAAGTCGGCGACGAAGAGGAAGAAGACCGCGGCCGATCCGTTGACGATCGCGCCGAGGATGTTCTTGACGGCGTTGATCCGCTGGAGGTCGTCGTTGATGAGCAGGCCCATCAGCGCGAGGTAGATGACGCCCTGGGCCGCCCCGAAGTAGCCGCCGTACATGCTGGCCAGGGTCATGCCGCCGAGGAGTGCGGGGCCGCCGTGGGGGTGGGCGGTCCCGCCGTCGCGCTCGCGGCGGCGCCGGATCGCGCGGGCCAGGCGCGGCTGGGCGACGACGAGCACCAGGGCCAGCGCGATGAGGATCGGGACGATCATGTCGAACGCCTCGGAGGGCAGTGTGATCAGCAGTGCGGCCCCGGTCACCGCTCCGACCAGGGCCGCGGCGCTCAGGCGCAGTACGCGGTCGCGCTGTCCGCGCAGTTCCCGGCGGTAGCCGATGGCTCCGCTGATGGAGCCGGGCACCAGGCCCAGTGTGTTGGAGACGTTCGCGGTGACGGGCGGGAGCCCGACCGCGAGCAGCACGGGGAAGGTGATCAGGGTCCCCGAGCCGACGATCGTGTTGATCGTGCCCGCGCCTATGCCTGCGACGCAGACCGCCAGCGCCTCCCAGATGTTCACGCGCAACGCCCCTCAGCCGATCGGTGTCCGGTGCACCGATCATGCCCGAGGGGCGTGGTCGCGGTGTATCCGGGTGCGGTGCGGGGGGCGCGGGTTTCGTCAGTCGATCGGCGGCTGTTCCCGGCGCTTGGTCAGGTCGGAGCGGCCCGCGCCGCCCGAGGGGGCCGTGGGGCCGGTTCCGGGGCCGAAGTTGCCCAGTGCGCCGCCGAGCCCCTTGAGGGCGTCCCCGATCTCGCTGGGCACGATCCACAGCTTGTTGGCGTCGCCTTCGGCGATCTTGGGGAGCATCTGGAGGTACTGGTAGGAGAGCAGCTTCTGGTCCGGGTCGCCGGCGTGGATGGACTCGAAGACCGTGCGGATCGCCTGGGCCTCGCCCTCGGCTCGCAGCGCGGCGGCCTTGGCCTCGCCCTCGGCTCGCAGGATGGAGGACTGCTTCTCGCCCTCGGCGGTGAGGATCTGCGACTGGCGCACGCCCTCGGCCTGGAGGATCGCGGCGCGCTTGTCGCGGTCGGCGCGCATCTGCTTCTCCATCGAGTCCTGGATGGAGGTCGGCGGCTCGATCGCCTTGAGCTCGACGCGGTTGACGCGGATGCCCCACTTGCCGGTGGCCTCGTCCAGGACGCCCCGCAGTGCCGCGTTGATCTCCTCGCGGGAGGTGAGGGTGCGCTCCAGGTCCATGCCGCCGATGATGTTGCGCAGGGTGGTGACGGTGAGCTGCTCGATGGCCTGGATGTAGCTGGCGACCTCGTACGTCGCGGCCCGCGCGTCGGTGACCTGGTAGTAGATGACCGTGTCGATGTTCACGACCAGGTTGTCCTGGGTGATCACCGGCTGGGGCGGGAAGGGGACGACCTGTTCACGGAGGTCGACGCGGTTGCGGATGGTGTCGATGAACGGGACGACGATGTTGAGGCCGGCGTTCAGTGTGCGGGTGTAGCGGCCGAAGCGCTCCACGATCGCGGCGCTGGCCTGTGGAATGACCTGGATCGTCTTGATGAGTGCGATGAAGACCAGCACCACCAGGATGATCAGCACGATGATGATGGCGTCCATCGTGGCTCCCCCTGCGTTCCTAGGATTTCACGCTGACCGGACTGACCAGCGCGGCCGACTGCGCCGTCGGCGTCGCCGGCGGTTGTGACCGTACGGTCACCCGCTATCACATCACGACGGCGGTCGCCCCGTCGATCTCCACCACGTCCACCTGGTCGCCGGGCTCGTAGGACGCGCTCGCGTCGAGGGCGCGGGCGGACCAGACCTCGCCGGCGAGCTTGACGCGCCCCCCGGAGCCGTCGACCCGTTCGAGCACGACGGCCTGACGGCCCTTCAGGGCGTCGACGCCGCTGCGGTGTTCGGGACGCTGCGTCTGCATACGTCTGGCGACGGGGCGGACGACGAGGACCAGCGCGGTGGAGACCACCACGAAGACGACCACCTGGGCCGTCAGCCCCCCGCCGAGCGCCGCGACGGCCGCGGCCGCGACGGCGCCCACCGCGAACATGCCGAACTCCGGCATGGCTGTGAGTACGAGCGGGATTCCGAGTCCTACGGCGGCGATCAGCCACCACACCCATGCGTCCACACCGCCATGGTAGGGCCCGGGTCAGCCGAGCGGGAGACCCTGAGCGGTCCAGCGGCCGCCGTTGTACTCCACGACCAGGGGGAGGCCGAAGCAGCGCGAGAGGTTGGCGGAGGTCAGCTCCGTCTCGACCGGCCCGGCGGTGAGCACCTTGCCCTGGCGGATCATCAGGACGTGGGTGAAGCCCGGGGGGATCTCCTCGACGTGGTGGGTCACCATGATCATCGAGGGGGCGTACGGATCGCGGGCGAGCCGCCCCAGCCGGCGCACCAGGTCCTCGCGGCCGCCGAGGTCGAGTCCGGCGGCCGGCTCGTCCAGGAGCAGCAGCTCGGGGTCGGCCATCATCGCGCGGGCGATCTGGGTGCGCTTGCGCTCCCCCTCGGAGAGGGTGCCGAACCTCCGCTCGAGGTACTCGTTCATCCCGAGGCGGTCGAGGAAGGCCAGGGCGCGCTGCTCGTCGACCTCGTCGTAGTCCTCGCGCCAGCCGGCGGTCATGCCGTAGGCGGCGGTGAGGACGGTCTGCAGCACCGTCTGGTCGCGCGGGAGCTTCTCGGCGAGCGCGCTGCTGGCCATGCCGATGCGCGGACGCAGTTCGAAGACGTCGACGGCGCCGAGCTTCTCGCCCAGGACGGTGGCGGTGCCGGAGGTCGGGAACAGGTAGCTGGAGGCGATGTTGAGCAGGGTGGTCTTGCCGGCGCCGTTGGGGCCGAGGATGACCCAGCGCTCCCCCTCCTTCACCGACCAGGAGACGTCCTCCACCAGAGCCCGACCCTCGCGGACCACGGATACGTCCACCAGCTCCAGTACATCGCTCATGGCGCGTTGTCTCCCATTGCAGTCGCGGCTGTCGCCTGTGCCTGTGGGCACAGTCCCCAGGGAAAACCTACGCCACCTCCTGCGCGCGGCTGTCCTTAGGCTGGGGGCATGCTCGAAGAACCTCGTTCCGGGCGGCTGGCCGCCTGGGGAAATGCCCTGTTCGCCGGAGTGGTGTCGCCCGACGACGCCGCTTCGCGCATCGTGGGCGACGACACGGTGCACCGCGTGACGGGTCTGCCGGGCGAGCCCGGTGAGGTGGGTCTCACCCTCGCGCTCGGCCGGCTGCGCGCCGCGGGGGTGACGGGTCTGCGGCTGGCGCTGCCCGCGCCGGGGCATCCGCTGGGGCTGAGCGGGCCGCCCGGGTTCAACGCCCGCGCCCTGGACGCCGGCGAGGCCGTGGTCGGGACGGGCGCGCCGCTGGGGCTGGTGCCGCTGGTGCGTGAGGCGGGTCCGCGGGGCGATGTGCACACCGAGGTGGTGTGGCACTGCCTTCCGGTGCGCGAGGCCCCGCCCGCGGACGTGCCGTCCCTCGGGGAGGCCGAACGGGAGCTGGCCGAGGCACTGCGCGAGGCGACCGAGGTGCTGACGCGGCTGGACGTGGCCGGTTCAGGCCCGGTGGCCGCGGCGGCGCTGGAGGCGTACCGGGCGCGGGCGGAGGCGGGACGCGCCCTGCTCGCGCCGTGCTATCCGCCGCGCGCGGTACGCGTTCTGGAGCTGGCGCAGCGGGTGGGCGCGCTGGTGGAGATCGCGGACGGTCCGGAGCACGGCGGCGCGGTGAGCGCGGGGGCGATGGCGGCGCGGGGCGAGGCTCTGCGGCCGGTGGAGCGTACGGCCAGGCGTGCGGTGGTGGCCGCGTACAACGCGTATGTGGAGGAGCGCGAGCGGGGCTGAACACGGGAGCCGGCCTCCCGGGCGGGCCCGGGAGGCCGGCGGTGCGGGACGGGCGGGCGCGGCGGGTGGAGCCGCCCGCCGCGCCCGCCCTCGCGTGTGCTCAGGCGTTGACGCAGGCGTTGCCGAAGGCCGGGTTCAGCAGGCCGATGACGCTGACGGTGTTGCCGCAGACGTTGACCGGCACGTGGACGGGAACCTGGATCACGTTGCCCGAGCCGACGCCGGGCGAGTGGACGGCCGCGCCCTGTGCGCCCGAGCTGGCCGAGGCCGCGCCCGCACCGGCGGCGACGAGCCCGCCGGTCACCATCGCGACGGCGGTGATCCTCTTGAGGTTCTTCACTTCTCGATCCTCCTGGTGTTCGCCGCGGCCGGTCGCCGCGGTATGCACTGGAGAACGGGCCGGGGCCTGTCGCGATACGCCACACCGGCGACATACACACGTTCGTATGAATTTAGGCATGGGTTTCCGCCGGAGGGGCGCGGAGCCGCAGGGGCCGGGACGCGGATGAGGCGCCCGCCCGTCAGCCGGCCATCCCGTGCCGGACGGCCCACAGCGCGGCCTGGGTACGGTCGGCGAGGTCCAGCTTCATCAGGATGTTGGACACATGCGTCTTGACGGTCTTCTCCGACAGCACCAGACGGCGCGCGATCTCCCGGTTGGAGCGCCCGTCGGCTATCAGCGCGAGCACCTCGCGCTCCCGCTCGGTCAGGGAGGTGCCCCGGCCCGGCCCGCCGCCGGCCCCCTCCTGGCTGAGCAGGGCCCGGGCGACCTCCGGCTGCAGCAGGACGTGCCCGGCGTGCACCGAGCGGATGGCCCCGGCCAGCGCGTCGGGGTCGATGTCCTTGTAGACGTAGCCGGCGGCGCCCGCGCGCAGGGCGGGGACGACGGCGCGCTGCTCGGTGAAGCTGGTGACGACCAGCACCCGGGCGGGATTGTCCAGTTCACGCAGCTTGCGCAGCGCCTCGACGCCGTCCGAGCCGGGCATCCTGAGGTCCATCAGGACGACGTCGGGCCGCAGCTCCTCGGCGCGGGCCACGCCCTCCGCCCCGTCGGCGGCCTCGCCGACCACCTCGATGTCGCCCTGGACCTCCAGGAACGTGCGCAGTCCCCGGCGCACGACCTGGTGGTCGTCCACCAGCAGGACTCTGATCACCTCGCCGGCCTCTTCAGCCACCGGGCACCTCCATCTCGATCACCGTGCCCCCGCCGGGCTCCGACTCCACCCTCAGTGTGCCGCCGACCCCGTCCGCCCGGTCGCGCATCGACACCAGGCCCAGGCGGCGGCCCGCGCGGCGGACCGCCGAGGGGTCGAAGCCGCGTCCGTCGTCGGCCACCCGCAGCACGGCACCGGTGCCGCGGCGGGCGAGGAGGACGGTGACGCGCCGGGCGCCGGAGTGCCGCAGGGCGTTGTGCAGGGCCTCCTGCGCGACTCTCAGCAGCGCCTCCTCCTGGGCGACGGGCAGCGCCCGCACACCCTCCGCGCCGAATTCGACACGGGCGCTGTGCGCCCGGTCCAGGACCTGCACCTGGCTGCGCAGGGCTGCGACCAGTCCGTCCTCCTCCAGAGCGGCGGGACGCAGCTCGACGACGGCGGCCCGCAGCTCGTCGGCGGCCTCGGCCGCCAGCCCGGCGACCCTGCGCAGCTCCTCCCTGGCGCGTTCCGGGTCGCGGCCGACCAGGGCGGTGGCGGCCTGGGCGGTCAGCCGCAGGGAGAACAGCTTCTGGGAGACCGCGTCGTGCAGTTCGTGGGCGATACGGGCGCGCTCCCCGGCGATGGTCAGCTCGCGGCTGCGCTCGTAGAGGCGGGCGTTGGTCAGCGCGATGGCGGCGTGCTCGGCGAGCAGACGCAGCAGCTCCTCGTCCTCCCCGGTGAAGCCGCAGCCCGTCCCGGGGCTCTCGCACCGCTTGTTGGCGAGGAAGAGCGCTCCGAGCACCTCCTCGCCGTCGGCGACCGGCATGCCGATGAAGTCGGCCAGCTCCGGGTGTGCGTCGGGCCAGCCCTCGAAGCGCGGGTCCCGGCGGACGTCGGCGAGCCGCTGCGGGGAGACGTCGCGCAGCATGGCGGCGAGGATGCCGTGCTGGCGGGGCAGCGGCCCGATCGCCCGCCACCTCTCGTCGCTGACCCCGGCCACCACGAACTGCGCGAAGCCGCCGTGGTCGTCGGGGACGCCGAGGGCGGCGTACTCGGCGTCCAGCAGTTCGCGTGCGGAGGTCGTGATCGTCTGCAGGACCTCGCGGACCTCCAGGCGGCGGTTCATGGCGAGCAGGGCGGCGCTGACGGCCGCCAGCCCGGTTCTCGGGAGCATGCGGTCACGGTACCGGCGAGGGCTCGCGGTGCGGATCGGCCCGCCGCCCGGGAGGGCCCGGGCGGTGGTCGTAGGACCGGCGGCGGAAGCGCCGCCGTCCGGTGCCCGGCGGCTCAGTGGTTCGGCGGCTCCGGCGTACTTCCCGCCCCGAACGGCCTCCGCCCCGCCGGAAGGATCCGGCGGGGCGGGGCGTCATGTGGGCCGCGCGACCGCGCGGTCCACGTTCACTTGCGCATGACCTCCGGCTCGTGGCGGCGCAGCAGACGGGCCACCGCGAAGCCGCAGGCGACGCCGATGGCGAGCAGGATCAGCATGTCCATCACCCACACCCCCGTGCTGTGCTCCCACAGCGGGTCGAGGTTGGTGGGGTTGTCGCGGTCCCAGGGGGCCATGGTGCGCGACAGGTCGACGGTGGCTCCGGTGGCCGCGACCGCCCAGCGCGAGGGCATCAGCCAGGCGACCTGCTCGATGCCGGGCGCGTCGAAGACCTGGAAGAGCACGCCGGTGAAGACCAGCTGGATGATCGCGAAGCCCACCAGCAGCGGCATGGTCATCTCGGATGTCTTCACCAGCGAGGAGATCACCAGGCCGACCATCATGGAGGTGAGGCCGAAGGCGATGACCCCCAGGCACAGCTCGACGGCCGTGGGCATGATCAGGCCCTCTTCGGGCAGTTCGCGCACCGAGAAGCCGATGGCGCAGATGATCACACCCTGGAAGGCGGTGATCATCCCGAGGACGATCACCTTGGACATCAGATAGGCGGACCTGGACAGGCCCGTGGCCCGTTCGCGTTCGTAGATGACCCGTTCCTTGACCAGCTCGCGCACCGAGTTGGCCGCGCCGGACAGGCACATGCCGACCGCGAGGATCAGCAGGATGGTGCCCGCGTGCTGGTTGAAGCCCTCGGGGTTGCGTGTGAGGCCGTGGTCGGTGGGGATCACCGTGCTGACCACGCCCAGGATCACGGGCAGGACGACCATCAGGGCGAGGAAGCCCTTGTCGGAGGCGATGACCGACATGTAGCGCCGGGTGAGGGTCCACAGCTGGGACCCCCAGCTCTGCGGCTTGGGCGGCCGGGACGCCGGCGCGGGCGGGGCCGCGTACTGCGCGTACTGGGGGTGCTGCGCGTACTGGGCGTGCTGGGGGTGCGCCTGCTGCGGGGCGGCGGTGTCGAGGTCGGCGGCGTAGAGCCGGTAGTGCTGCGAGCCCTGCCAGCGGCCGATCCAGTCGTAGTCGCGGTAGTTCTCGAAGGCCGAGAAGACATCCGCCCAGCTCTCGTAGCCGAAGAAGTTCAGGGCCTCCTCGGGAGGACCGAAGTAGGCCACGCCGCCACCGGGGGCCATCACCAGGACGCGGTTGCACAGCGCGAGCTCGGCGACGGAGTGGGTGACCACCAGCACGGTGCGGCCGTCGTCGGCCAGCTCCCGCAGCAGCTTCATCACATCGCGGTCCATACCCGGGTCCAGGCCGGAGGTCGGCTCGTCCAGGAAGATCAGCGACGGCTTGGTGAGCAGTTCCAGGGCGACCGAGACGCGCTTGCGCTGGCCGCCGGAGAGGGAGGTGATCTTCTTTCCGGCGTGGATGTCGAGCTTGAGCTCGGCCAGTACCTCCTCGATCCGCGCGTTGCGCTCGGCCTCGGCCACGTCGCCGGGGAAGCGCAGCTTGGCGGCGTAGCGCAGGGCGGTGCGGACGGTCAGCTCCTTGTGGAGGATGTCGTCCTGCGGTACCAGACCGATGCGCTGGCGCAGCTCGGCGAACTGCTTGTAGAGGTTCCGGTTGTCGTAGAGGACCTCGCCGTCATCGGCCGGGCGGTAGCCGGTCAGGGCGCGCAGCAGTGTGGACTTGCCGGAGCCGGACGGGCCGATGACGGCCACCAGGGACTTCTCGGGCACGCCGAAGGTGACGTTGTCGAGGATCACCTTGCCGCCGTCGACCCTGACGGTCAGATGACGGGCGGAGAAGGAGACCTCACCGGTGTCGACGAACTCCTCGAGCCGGTCGCCCACCACCCGGAAGGTCGAGTGGCCGACGCCGACGATGTCGTCCGGGCCGAGGAGCGCCGTGCCCGACTTGGGCAGCGGCTGGCCGTTGACGTACGTGCCGTTGTGGCTGCCGAGGTCACGGATCTCGAAGCGGCCGCCGGGGGCGGAGCGGAACTCCGCGTGGTGGCGGGAGACCTGGAGGTCGGAGACGACCAGTTCGTTCTCCAGCGCGCGGCCGATCCGCATCACCCGGCTCGTCGAGAGCTGGTGGAACGTGGTCGGGTTGCGGTGGTCCCCGTGGAGCGGGGCGCCCGTCTGCTGTGGGGCGCCGCCGTGCGGGGGGACCGCGCCCTGGGGAGGCTGCGGCGCGTACTGCTGCGGCACCGGCTGCTGTACGTGCGGCTGGGCCTGCTGCGGGGCCTGCTGGTGCGGGGCCCGGGCCTGCGGCCGGTGGTCCCAGCCGGGGCCGCCCTGCGGCTGCGGCACCGGCTGCGCGGCGGGCGCCGCCTGCGCGGGAGCCGCCGCGGGAGCGGCCGCGGGCCGACCGGAGAAGGCCAGCCGGGGCCCGTCGGTGGCGTTGCCGAGGTGCACCACCGAGCCCGCGCCGATCTCCAGCTGCTGGACACGCCGTCCCTGCGCGTACGTGCCGTTGGTGCTGCCGTGGTCCTCGAGGAGCCAGCTCCCGCCGTCCCGGCGCAGCGTGGCGTGACGCCAGGAGACCCTGGCGTCGTCGACCACGAGGTCGCCCTGCGGATCGCGTCCGAGGGTGTAGGACCTGGACGGGTCGAGCGCCCAGGTCCGTCCGTTCAGTTCCAGTACGAGTTCCGGCACTCCATGCCCCACAAAGTTGTCCCCCGAGCTACCCCCTGTGTCGAGGGGGCTAGGGATGGTGAACGATCGTGGGGGAACTATTCCAGGCTCCGCGGCGGGACATGAAGTCGCCCCCGCCGGATGGTTGCCGAACCGCTACGGTCCGCTCCCCGGCCTCCGGCAGGAGCGGGAGAGGGGGGCGGGGAGGCGGCGGGGCCGAAGGCGCGGACCGCCCCGGCCGGGCCTGACCGGGGCTGTCCGGGGTACGGACGTGCGTACGGAACCGCCCTGGTGCTCGATACCGTAGGGATCATCATGAGCGCTTCGCAGACCCCGCCGCCCGTCCCCGCCGCCGTCACCGCCGGGGCGGACGCCGACACCCCCACCCTCCTGGTGAAGATCTTCGGCAAGGACCGGCCGGGCATCACCGCAGGTCTCTTCGAGACGCTGGCCGCCTACTCGCTGGACGTCATAGACATCGAGCAGGTCGTCACCCGCGGCCGCATCACCCTGTGTGCCCTGGTCACCACACCGGGCGGGAGCGGCGCCGAGGGAGGGCTGCGGGCGACCGTGCACTCCTGGGCGGAGTCGATGCGGCTCCAGGCGGAGATCATCTCCGGCCGGGGCGACAACCGGCCGCGCGGCACCGGCCGCTCCCACGTCACCGTGCTCGGCCATCCGCTGACCGCCGAGGCCACGGCCGCCATCGCCGCCCGGATAACCGGTGTCGGCGGCAACATCGACCGGATCTTCCGGCTGGCGAAGTACCCGGTCACGGCCGTGGAGTTCGCGGTGTCCGGCACCGGCACGGAGGAGCTGCGCACCGCTCTGGCCCCGAAGGCGGCGGCCCTGGGCGTGGACGTCGCCGTCGTCGCCGCCGGGCTGCACCGCCGGGCGCAGCGCCTGGTGGTGATGGACGTGGACTCCACGCTCATCCAGGACGAGGTGATCGAGCTGTTCGCGGCGCATGCCGGCTGCGAGGAGAAGGTCGCCGAGGTGACCGCCGCCGCGATGCGCGGCGAGCTGGACTTCGAGCAGTCGCTGCACGCCCGGGTGGCGCTGCTGGAGGGGCTGGACGAGTCGGTCGTCGACAAGGTGCGCTCCGAGGTCCGGCTCACGCCGGGAGCCCGCACCCTCATCCGCACGCTCAAGCGCCTGGGCTATCAGGTGGGGGTGGTCTCGGGCGGTTTCACACAGGTCACCGACGATCTGCGGGAGCGGCTGGGGCTGGACTTCGCCTCGGCCAACACCCTGGAGATCGTGGACGGGAAGCTGACCGGCCGGGTCGTCGGGGAGGTCGTGGACCGGGCGGGCAAGGCCCGGCTGCTGCGCCGCTTCGCGGCGGAGGCCGGGGTGCCGCTGGCCCAGACCGTGGCGATCGGCGACGGCGCCAACGACCTGGACATGCTCAACACCGCCGGGCTCGGGGTCGCGTTCAACGCCAAGCCGGTGGTGCAGGAGGCCGCGCACGCCGCGGTGAACGTGCCGTTCCTGGACACCGTCCTGTATCTGCTGGGTGTCACTCGCGAGGAGGTCGAGGCGGCCGACACCGCGGCCTGAGGCCGCCTGGCGCGGCGCCCTCGCGGGCCCGCCGGACCGGCGGGCCCGCCGCCGTCCCCGCCGTCCGGCATGTGGGGGACGTCAGTCGTGGGGTGCCCAGTGCGCCTCGAGGCGGCCGGTCCCGAGTTCCACGGACTTCCAGGAGCCGGTGAAGGAGACCACCGCCGCGGCGGAGGTGGGGAAGCCGATGTGGTCGAGCCGGCTCCTGGCGTCCTCCTCGGCCTCTCCGGCGAGGGCGTCGGCCATGGCGTGCATGCCGGGGTTGTGGCCGACGAGCATGAGGTCCACGACGTCGTCCGGCACCTCGTTGACCACCGCGATCAGTTCGCCGAGCGAGGCCTCGTAGAGCCGCTTCTCGTAGACCGTCCTCGGCCGCCGCGGCAGTTCGTGGACGACCAGCTTCCAGGTCTCGCGGGTGCGGGCGGCGGTGGAGCAGAGGGTGAGGTCGGGGAGGATGCCGCTGGCGGCGAGCCAGCGGCCGGCGGCCGGTGCGTCCCTGCGCCCCCGTTCCGCGAGGGGCCTGTCGTGGTCGGCCACGTCGTCGGGCCAGTCGGCTTTGGCATGTCGGAGGATGACGATCCTGCGTGACACATCGGCGCTCATGCCTCCAGCTTCGCACGAACGGCGGCGTGTGGCGCGGGGAGTTGGGGACCCTCCCCGACCGGGTGACCGCGCGGGCGGAGACGGCCTGTCAGCGCGACAGGAGTTCCCAGAGCCGGCCCAGCAGGTCCGCGAGGTACCCCCGGGACCCGGCGTCGGCGGCCTCGGCCCCGCCCGCGCCGCCGAGCAGGGCCAGCAGCACCGCGAAGGCGACCACGGGCAGCGCCGCGGCCCACCACGGCAGCCGTGCGTCCGCGCCGCCGGCCTCCGGCCGGGGGATGTGCCGGGTGGGTGCGTGGACCGTCATCGGGCTCGCCTCCGTCGTCTTCCGTGGCGTCTTGGGCGGTGTGCTCCGACGCTACGGACCGCGGGGTGGCCGCTCCATCCGGTGATCCACCCATTGCCCCCTGAGCCCGGCCCCCTAGGGGATGGTGGGGCCTGCCCCACCGCAGTCCCGCCGCGCCCGCCGCGGACGGAGAGGGCGGCGGGCGCGCGGGGCCGCGGCGGAGCGGGGCCGGCCGGTACGGCTACGGGGCGATGAGGGAGGCCAGAACGCCGATCACGACCGTGACGCCGAGCATCGCGCCGAGGACGAGGAGCAGTTTCTTCTGGCCGTTGGGCGGGTTGGGTTCGAGCACTGGCATGCGCCCAGTGTCGCACTCAGCCGCCGTCCTCCACGCACCGGTCGCGGCCCGCCACCAGGCCCACCATGAGCTGGGCGGTCATCAGGACGGCCATCAGCGCCAGGGGTGCGTGCCAGCCCCCGGTGTGCTGGTGGAGGGCTCCGACCAGCAGGGGTCCGGGAACGGCGATCAGGTAGCCGGTGCCCTGGGCGAACGCGGAGAGCTTGGCGACCCCGGCGCCGGTCCGCGCCCGCATCCCGATCATGGTGAGGACGAGGGGGAAGGCGCAGTTGGAGACGCCCAGCAGCAGTGCCCAGGCCCAGGCCCCCTGCGCGGGGGCGAACCACAGCCCGGCGTATCCGCCCAGTCCGCAGCAGGCCAGGACGGCGACGAGGGGGCCCTGGTGGCCGAGCCGGGCGGCGATCCGCGGCAGTACGTAGGACAGGGGGATGCTCATCCCCATGGTGACCGCCAGCAGCAGGCCGGCGGTGGGGGCGGGGACCCCGGCGTCGCGGAAGATCTGCGGCAGCCATCCCATGACGACGTAGGCGGCGGTGGCCTGGAAACCGAAGAAGACGCCGAGCGACCAGGCGGTGACGGAGCGGGTGATGCGGACCCCGGGGCCGGGACCGCCCTCCTCCCCGGCCCCGGCGCCGGCGGACGCGGCGGCACGGGCGCGGGCGCCGCGTACGACCGGCGCCCACACCAGCAGGGCCAGGGCGCCGGGCAGCGCCCACATCCCGAGCCCGAGGCGCCAGTCGCCGTCCAGCGCCCGGACCGCCGGGACGGTGAGGGCGGCGGCCGCGGCGGTGCCCACGGAGAGCGCCATGGAGTACAGGCCGGTCATCGGGCCGATCCGGTCGGGGAACCAGCGCTTGACGACCACGGGCATCAGGACGTTGCCGACCGCGATGCCCGCCAGCGCCAGTGCGCTGGAGGCCAGGAACCAGGCCGTTCCGCCGGCGAGGGGACGCAGCGCCAGCCCCGCGGTGACGGCGGCCATTCCGGCGAGCACCACGGTGGCCGGGCCCCAGCGGCGGGCCATCCGGGGCGCGGCGCCGCCGAAGACCGCGAAGCAGAGGGCGGGCGCGGAGGTCAGCAGCCCGGCGACGGTGCTGCTCATCGCCAGCGCCTCGCGGACCTCCGCCAGGAGCGGGCCGAGCGCGGTGATGGCGGGGCGCAGGTTGAAGGCGGCGAGGACGACGCCCACGACCAGCAGCCGCCGCGCCCACGGGGAGGCGCTCGCGGCCGCACCCGGCGAAGCGCCCGGAGCGGCGTGGGTGCCTACCCTGTCCGGGTTCCCCCCTTCGGCCCGGCGGTCGATGGTCACGGGATCCTCAGCCATGACATGCATCATAGAATCATCGGATGAATTGAGGCCACTTGGTGCGCCTCTCCGCTCGCCCGCCGTGCCCACCGCACCCGCCGACCCGGGAAGTGCCATGCCCCTGACCTCGCCCCGCCGCTCCGCCCTGGCCGACCAGGTCATCGACGCCCTGCGCGACCAGATCACATCCGGCGAGTGGCCGGTGGGCTCCCGCATCCCGACCGAGCCCGAGCTGGTCGAACAGCTCGGCGTGGCCCGCAACACCGTACGCGAGGCCGTACGGGCCCTCGCCCACAACGGACTGCTCGACATCCGGCAGGGCTCGGGCACCTACGTGGTGGCCACCAGCGAACTCGCCGGGGTGATGCACCGCCGCTTCGCGGACGCCGATCCGCGTGACGTGGCCGAGCTGCGCTCGGCACTGGAGGCCGAGGCCGCACGGCTGGCCGCGCACCGCCGTACCGAGCAGGACCTGCACCAGCTGCGGACACTGCTGCGCCGGCGCGAGGCGGCCTGGGAGACGGGCGAGGTGGATCGCTTCGTGGAGGCCGACGTCACACTGCACCTGGCGATCGTCAGGGCGTCCCACAACGAGGTTCTCACCGCGCTCTACGCCGACCTCGGCACCGTGGTGCGCACCTTCCTCCGCAACGACGTGGGCGAGGAGCTGCGCTCGGAGGGGTATCTGGACCACGGGCGGCTGGTGGACGCCATCGCCGACCGCGACGCGGAGACGGCCGCGCGGGAGGCGGGCTCGTACGCCCGGACCTGCCGGGGCTCCGGCTCCCGCGACTGACCCGCGCCCGGGCCCGGCTCCGGCCCGGCACGTACACCGGGCCGCCCCCGGTCCCGGCGCGGGACCGGGGGCGGCCCCGGGATTCCTTCGGTCGCGGGCGCGCTACGCGCCCATCATGTGGACGCCGCCGTCCACGTGCACGATCTCGCCGGTCGTCTTCGGGAACCAGTCCGAGAGCAGGGCGACCACGCCGCGCGCGGCGGGCTCGGGATCGGTGAGGTCCCAGCCGATCGGGGCGCGGGTCTTCCACACGTCCGCCAGTTCCCCGAAGCCCGGGATGGACTTGGCGGCCATGGACTTGATGGGCCCGGCCGACACCAGGTTGCAGCGGATGCCCTTGTCCCCCAGGTCGCGGGCGAGGTAGCGGGAGGTGGACTCCAGGGCGGCCTTGGCCACGCCCATCCAGTCGTACTTGGGCCAGGCCACCTGCGCGTCGAAGTCCATGCCGACGACCGAGCCGCCGCGCTTCTCCAGCAGCGGCAGCAGGGCCATGGTCAGCGACTTCAGGGAGTACGCCGAGACCTCGACGGCCGTGGCGACCGACTCCCAGCCGGTGTTGAGGAAGTTGCCGCCCAGGGCGTCCTGCGGCGCGAAGCCGATGGAGTGCACGACACCGTCCAGCCCGACGCCCTCGCCGAGGTGCTCGGCGACCTTGCCGGCCAGGGTGTCCAGGTGCTCGCTGTTCTGCACGTCCAGCTCGATCACCGGGGCCTCCTTGGGAAGCCGCTTGGCGATGCGCTGCACCAGCGACAGCCGCCCGAAACCGGTGAGGACGACCTCGGCGCCCTCCTCCTGCGCCAGCCGGGCGACGTGGAAGGCGATCGAGGAGTCGGTGAGCACCCCGGTGACCAGGATGCGCTTTCCGGCGAGAAGTCCGCTCATGACGTTCAGTGACCCATGCCCAATCCGCCGTCCACGGGAATGACGGCTCCGGTGATGTACGCGGCCTCCTCCGAGGCCAGGAAGCGCACCGAGGAGGCGACCTCCTCGGGCCGGGCGTAGCGGCCCAGCGGCACCTGTTCGACGATCCTGGCGCGCTGCTCGTCGGTGAGCGCGCGCGTCATGTCGGTGTCCACGAAGCCCGGCGCGACCACGTTGCAGGTGATGTTGCGGGAGCCCAGCTCCCGGGCGACCGAGCGGGCGAAGCCGACCAGGCCCGCCTTGGAGGCGGCGTAGTTGGCCTGCCCCGCCGAGCCCAGCAGGCCGACGACGGAGGAGATCAGCACGATGCGGCCCCTGCGGGCGCGGAGCATGCCCCGGCAGGCGCGCTTGACGACCCGGAAGGTGCCGGTGAGGTTGGTCTCCACCACGGAGGTGAAGTCCTCCTCGGACATCCGCAGGAGCAACTGGTCCCGGGTGACACCGGCGTTGGCGACCAGCACCTCGACCGGGCCCTGCCTCTCCTCGATCTCCTTGTAGGCCTGCTCCACCTGCTCGGCGTCGTTGATGTCGCACTTGACGGCGCAGAAACCCTCCGGCGGCTCACCCGACCGGTAGGTGACGGCGACCTTGTCGCCCGCGTCGGCGAACGCCCGGGCGATGGCCAGGCCGATGCCGCGGTTGCCTCCGGTGACGAGAACCGAGCGGCTCAAGGGAACACCCTCTTCCGTAGGGAGCAGGTACTCCGCAAGAAACTATCGTCCGGTCCCGCGCGCCGGAGAACGGGTCCCCGACAGGGGCTCTGCCGGGGGCCTGTGGGGTTCCTACAGAAAGCCGCTCCGGGCCGGGGCGTACACCCGGCCTCGGGGCCCGTACGGGGAGCGACTGTACGGGAATCAGACGACCACACAGCGTTCTGGTCCACCACCCTGGGGCGCGCATGGTGCAGGAGCACGAGGAGGCGCATCATGACAGTGATGCCCGAACGACCGACGGCCATGGACGTTCCCTCCGGCACCGCCGGCTTCCGGGCGCTGTGCCGCACTCTGCTGGACGTGGAGGAGCAGGCCGCCGCGGTGTTCTGGCGCCGGTCCGAGCAGGGTTACGACTCGCGGCTGACCACGCCCTTCGGGGAGCCGCCGCGCATCCCCGAGCCCTTCGGCCGCGGCCTGGGCACCTCGTGCTTCAGACCTCCGCCGGGGAGCCGGACGGCGCGGAAGGCCGGTGAAACGGAGCGGCTCCGCCGGGGACCGGTGAGCGGGGGCGCCTGCCCCGGACCAGCCGGGTCAGCCCTCCGGGACCGGCGGCGGACCGGTGACGGCGGGCCCGGCGACCGGGCCGCGCTCCCCCTCCCCGGCCTCCTCGCCCTCGCCCTCGTCCCCGGGGCGTTCGCGTCCGGTCCGTGCGGACCGCTCCTCCCCTTCGGGGCGCCGCTCCTTCTCCCCCTCGTTCCGCTCCCTGCCCGTGCCGCTCCTCATCTCGGACGGGTCGTGCTGCCTGCCGTCGTAGGGCCCTGAGTAGTCGCTCACGGCACGCTCCTTCCCGCGGTTCTCTCTCCTGTGGGCCGGCGAGGGCCGGCCCGGCCGCGAGTACCCCGGAGCACCGCGCGAACACACCGGCGGCCGGGTCACTTCCGGCTCTCGCGGCTCTCACGGCGGTCCCGGAGGGCCGCGGCGAGCACCGGCACCAGGCCGAGTGCCAGCGGTGCGAGCACCGCGGCGAACAGCCAGGCGGACACCTGCGGGTCCGGCTCGGTGCGCCACATCACCGCGCACGTCACGGCGATCGACAGGCCGATGCAGAACCCGAGCAGGAGCGTGGCCCTGGCCGTCCGCAGCGCCGAGGCGCGGGTGGCGGGACGGTTGACCAGGGAGGAGGACCGCTCACCGGGAGCGAGTTCGTCCTCGGCGCGCATCCGCAGCGCCGCCGCCGAGGTGGCGGCCATCACCGCGACGGTCCCGGCGTATATCAGGACGGGGAGGAAGACCGCGCCGACGGACTTGTCCGCCCAGGCGTCGATCCCACCGGGGCCGATGTGCTGCGGCACCTTCTCCGGAAGACTGGGATACACCGCGGCGCCCCAGACCGTCAGCCCCGCCAGCACGGCGAGCTGCGGCAGCAGCCACACCCACGGAAAGCCCGGCCGGCTCTCGTCCCCGTCCCCCATGTTCCCCTCCCGGTGCCTCTCTTCGCTCCCCCGCTCCCTCACCGGCCAGGGTAGGCCCGCCGGGACCGCGACCGCCGTTTATCGGCCGCGGCGGGCCTGTGGAGCATGGTTCACTGCGGTCATGCATCGACAAGGAGGAGCGTCCGTGGTGCACGAGATCGATGAGTCCTTCCTGGCGCTGCCGCTGCGCGCGCTCGCCGACGCGGCGCTCGCGCGGGCCCGGGCTCTGGGGGCCGAGCACGCCGACTTCCGTTTCGAGCGGAACCGCAGTGCCTCCTGGCGGCTGCGCGACGCGAGGCCGGCCGGGTCGTCGGACATCACCGACGCCGGATACGCGGTGCGCGTGGTGCACGACGGCGCGTGGGGTTTCGCCTCGGGGGTGGACCTGACGATGGACGCCGCCGCGAAGGTGGCGGGCCGGGCCGTGGAGATGGCGAAGCTGTCGGCGAGGGTCGCCGAGGCCGCCGGCGGCGCGGCCGCGCGGAGCGGCTCCGCCGGGGACCGGTGGGCGATGGGCGGACGGGTGGAACTGGCGGACGAGCCGGTGCACGGTGAGCGCACCTGGGTCTCCTCCTACGAGGTCAACCCGTTCGACGTGCCGGACGCGGAGAAGACCGCCCTGCTGGCCCAGTGGAGCGAGCGGCTGCTGGGGGCGGACGGCGTCTCGCACGCGGACGCCTCGCTGCTGACCGTGCAGGAGAACAAGTTCTACGCGGACACCGCCGGCACCGTCACCACCCAGCAGCGTGTCCGCCTGCACCCGGAGCTGACGGCCGTGTCCGTGACCGACTCCGGCGACTTCGACTCGATGCGGACCCTGGCCCCGCCCGCCGGCCGGGGCTGGGAGTACATGACCGGCACCGGCTGGGACTGGGACACGGAGCTTGCGCTCATCCCGGAGCTGCTGGCCGAGAAGATGCGCTCGCCCGGTGTGGAGGCGGGCTCCTACGACCTGGTGGTCGACCCCTCCAACCTGTGGCTGACGATCCACGAGTCGATCGGCCACGCCACCGAGCTGGACCGGGCGCTGGGCTACGAGGCGGCGTACGCGGGCACCTCCTTCGCCACGCCCGACGGGCTCGGCACGCTGAAGTACGGTTCGCCGGCCATGAACGTCACCGGCGACCGCACCGCCGAGCACGGGCTGGCCACCATCGGCTACGACGACGAGGGCGTCGAGGCGCAGTCCTGGGACCTGATCAGGGACGGGATCCTGGTGGGCTACCAGCTCGACCGGCGGATGGCGAAGCTGACCGGGCTGGGCCGCTCCAACGGCTGCGCCTTCGCCGACTCCCCCTCCAGCGTCCCCGTGCAGCGCATGGCGAACGTCTCGCTCCGGCCCGATCCGGACGGGCCGTCCACCGAGGAGCTGATCTCCGGAGTGGAACGGGGGATCTACGTGGTCGGCGACCGCTCGTGGTCGATCGACATGCAGCGCTACAACTTCCAGTTCACCGGGCAGCGCTTCTTCCGGATCGAGAACGGACGGCTCGCCGGGCAGCTGCGCGACGTGGCCTACCAGGCCACCACCACCGATTTCTGGGGCTCGATGGAGGCCGTGGGCGGGCCGCGGACGTATGTGCTCGGCGGCGCGTTCAACTGCGGCAAGGCCCAGCCGGGCCAGGTCGCGTCCGTCTCGCACGGCTGCCCCTCCGCGCTCTTCCGCGGCGTCAACATCCTCAACACCGCCCAGGAGGCCGGCCGATGATGAAGCCCCCCGCCCCCCACGAGGTCGTCGAGCGCGCCCTGGCGCTGTCGCGGGCCGACGGCTGCGTGGTCATCGCCGACGAGGAGTCCACCGCCAACCTGCGGTGGGCGGGCAACACGCTGACCACCAACGGGGTCACCCGGGGCCGCACCCTCACCGTCGTCGCGACCGTCGACGGTTCCGAGGGGACGGCGTCGGGGGTGGTCTCCCGCTCGGCCGTCACCGACGACGACATCGAGCCGCTGGTGCGGGCCGCGGAGGAGGCGGCGCGTACGGCGGGCCCGGCCGAGGACGCCCGGCCGCTGGTGGAGGGCACGCCGGCCTCCGCCGACTTCACCGACACCCCTGCCGAGACGTCCTCGTCGGTGTTCGACTCCTTCGCCCCGGCGCTGGGCGAGTCCTTCGCGCGGGCCCGCTCCGGGGGCCGGGAACTGTACGGCTTCGCCCACCACCAGATGGTCTCCACCTACCTGGGGACCTCCACCGGACTGCGGCTGCGCCACGACCAGCCCACCGGCACCCTGGAGATCAACGCCAAGTCCCCCGACCGCACCCGGTCGGCGTGGGCGGGCCGGGCGACCCGCGACTTCGCCGACGTCGACCCGCTGGCGCTGGACGCGGAGCTGGCACGGCGGCTGGAGTGGGCCGGGCGGCAGGTGGAGCTGGAGGCCGGGCGGTACGAGACGCTGCTGCCGCCCAGTGCCGTGGCGGACCTGCTGATCTACCAGATGTGGTCGTCGGCGGGGCGCGACGCCGCCGAGGGGCGCACGGTGTTCGGCAGGCCCGGCGGTGGCACCCGGGTGGGCGAGCGGCTGTCGGAGCTGCCGCTGAGGCTCTACAGCGATCCGGGCGCCCCCGGCCTGGAGGCGTCGCCGTTCGTGATCGCGCACTCCTCCGGCGACGACGCCTCGGTCTTCGACAACGGCCTGCCGCTGCGGGCCACCGACTGGATGCGCGACGGCGAGCTGCGCCATCTGCTGACCACCCGGCACTCGGCGGAGCTGACGGGCCTGCCGGTGGCGCCGGGGATCGACAACCTGGTCCTGGACGCGGGCGGCACCGCCTCGCTGGGGGAGATGGTCGCCCGCTCCGGCCACGACGGCCCGGCCCTGCTGCTGACCTGCCTGTGGTACATCCGCGAGGTGGACCCGGCGACACTGCTGCTGACGGGGCTGACCCGCGACGGCGTCTATCTGGTGGAGAACGGCGAGGTCACGGGCGCGGTGAACAACTTCCGCTTCAACGAGTCGCCGGTCGACCTGCTGTCGAGGGCCACCGAGGCGGGGCGGACCGAGCGCACCCTGCCGCGCGAGTGGTCGGACTGGTTCACCCGGGCGGCGATGCCCGCCCTGCGCGTGCCGGACTTCAACATGAGTTCCGTCAGCCGGGGTGTGTGAGCGGCCGCGCGAAGGGGACGGCGCGGGAGCGCGCCGTCCCCTTCGCCGGGATGTCCGGTACGTCAGGCCGTCCGCCTGCCCCCGCCCCTGATCCTGGCGTACAGGGGCGTGCCCAGCGCGACGATCAGGACGGCTCCGGCAAGCTGGAGCAGGTGCCGGATCCAGTCGATGCCCGCGGTGTCCTCCACTCCGATCCCACCGGCCACGGCGTTCCCGATGACGCTGCCGATGATTCCGAAGATGGCGGTCAGCCACAGCGGGATGTTCTGCCTGCCCGGAAGGATGGCGCGGGCCAGCACACCCAGGACCAGACCCACGACGATCGCCCACAACCAGCTCATGTCGCCTCCTCGTGCGTCGCGCTCCGTGCGCAGCGCGTTCGGTTCGTGCGATGGGGCGCCTCCTCCGCACGGCCGGTGAGCCGTCCGGGTGGGAGCCGTCCCCGGCGCATCGGGTGCCCTCTACCCGACGTCGTATGCGGCGGAGTCGGGGCGTAGTGTGGAAAAGGCCGGGAACCAGGCGGGAACGCTCCCGGATACCGGCCGCAGAAGCAGGTGGTGAGTGTGAGGCGCAGGCAGCGCGGTCCCGAGGTGTTCCGGATCACCGGGGCCCGTCAGGGGCTGGCGGAGGACGTCCGGGGCCGGGAACGGCGCTACGTGGTCTCGATGCTGGTGCGCACCGCGGCGGTCCTGCTGACCGTGATGCTGTGGGACGTGCAGCGTCCGCTCGCCGTGGCGGCCCTGGTGCTCGGCGCGACCCTGCCGTATGTGGCGGTGGTGATCGCCAACGCGGGGCGGGAGAACACGCCCGCGATCCCCGACTCCCTCGTCTCCGCGCCGCCCCGGCAGGCACTGGGACCGGCCGGACACCCGGCGGGCGCCGAGGGGCACGAGCCCGGCCCCGGGGCGCGCACGATACGGCAGGATCCGCCGGAGCGGGACGAACCGGAGGCCGGGCGGGGACCGGACCACAGGGCGGAACCGGGCGGTGAGCGGGATCCGGGCCGCCGGGAGCACCGGCGTCCGGAACCGGGGCAGGAGCCGAGCCGCTCGGGACCCGGCCGGCGCGACTGATCCACCGCGGCTCCACCGCGGCCGGGAAGCTCAGGAAAACCTCAGATCAATCATGCTGTTCCGGTGCCCCGGCGGTGGGTGCGCGTGCCATACTGCGTACACGCTCCGCATCCCCCGTCGGAGCGACGGACCGACGCCGGGCGGCTCCCCCCGTGGCTGCCCGGCGTCGTCATGTCCGGACCGTGTTTGGATGGGGGCGTGACCGATCCCGTGACCGCGCCCCTGCCCGACGCCGCCACCCCCGTCTGCTCCGCCAAGGGCTGCCGTGAGGCCGCCGTGTGGGTGCTGGCCTGGAACAACCCCAAGCTGCACGCCCCGGAGCGCCGCAAGACCTGGCTGGCGTGCGAGGAGCACCGCGAGTACCTGTCGCGGTTCCTGGGGGTGCGGGGCTTCCTGAAGGACGTGGTGACCCTCGCCGACTGGGAGAGCGGGAGAGACCGGGAGGGCGGACAGGAGCCGGAGGGGTCAGCCGCCGATCGCTGACATCGGGCGGGCCGGCTGGAGGAAGGACGGGTCGTCCAGGCCGGAGCCGGCCTTCTTGCCCCACATCGCCGCCTTCCACAGCCGGGCGATCTCGGCGTCGTCCGCGCCCGAGCGCAGCGCGCCGCGCAGATCCGACTCCTCACGGGCGAAAAGGCAGGTGCGGACCTGTCCGTCGGCCGTCAGCCGGGTGCGGTCGCAGGTGCGGCAGAAGGGCCTGGTGACGGAGGCGATCACACCGACGCGGTGCGGACCGCCGTCGACGATCCAGCGCTCGGCGGGCGCCGAGCCCCGGCTGTCCTCCCCCTCCGGGGCGAGAGAGAAGCGGGTGCGCAGGGAGGCGAGGATGTCGCCCGCCGTGATCATGCCCTCGCGGCGCCAGCCGTGCTGGGCGTCCAGCGGCATCTGCTCGATGAAACGCAGTTCGTAGGAGTGCTCGACGGCCCAGGAGAGCAGGTCGGGGGCCTCGGTGTCGTTGAGGCCCGGCATCAGCACGGCGTTGACCTTGACCGGGGAGAGCCCCGCCTCGCGGGCGGCCGCCAGACCGGCGAGGACGTCGGCGTGGCGCCTGCGGCGGGTCATCCGCGAGAAGACCTCGGGGTCGAGGGTGTCCAGGGAGACGTTGACCCGGTCCAGCCCGGCCGCGCGCAGCGCCCCGGCGGTGCGTTCCAGACCGATGCCGTTGGTCGTCAGCGACAGCTTCGGACGCGGCTCCAGGGCGGCGCAGCGCTCGACGATGCCCACCAGCCCGGGGCGCAGCAGCGGCTCGCCGCCGGTGAAGCGCACCTCCTCCACGCCGAGCAGGGTCACCGCGACGCGGACCAGGCGGACGATCTCGTCGTCCGTGAGCAGGTCGGGCTTGGCGAGCCACTCCAGGCCCTCCTCGGGCATGCAGTAGGTGCACCTCAGATTGCACCGGTCGGTGAGCGACACGCGCAGATCGGTGGCGACCCGGCCGTAGGTGTCCAGCAGCATGCCGACGGTCCCCTCCCACGGTTGGACATCTGCCTCGCAGCGTACGCGACGCCCGCGCCGTCCGCCGGGGACACCACGGCGGGAACGGGTGCCCGGTGTCCGGCCGGCAGTCCGGCCATTGCCGCTCCCCCCGTGTGAGCGATAGCTTCCGTCGTCATACATCCGTACGGTCAAATCCGATAACCGGACGGCTTGTTGAGACTCCTGCGTTCACACGGACGTTCACACGGATACGGAGAACCCATGGCATCGAGACCCTCCAGCCGACGCCGCGCCATCGCGGTGCCGGTCGGGCTGGCGCTGACCGCCTCCCTGGCCCTGCTGCCGGGCGCCGGCACGGCGCTGGCCCAGGAAGCGGGTGTCCCGGCGGCCGCGACGGCGGCCGCGGACGGCGAGCAGCTGTCGTACGTGGTCAACACCTCCTCCCATCCCGGCACGATCAGGCGGGTGGAGCGGGAGATAGCCAGGGCCGGCGGCACGGTCGTCGTCACTCACCGGGACATCGGCGTGATCGTCGCCCACTCGGCGAACCCCGGTTTCGCCGAGCGGATGCGCGAGGTGCGCGGCGTGCACTCCGCCGGCGCCACCCGCACCGCGCCGCTCAGGCCGGCGGGCACGACCGAGGTCGGCGCCCCGCGGTACGTGGCGGAGCCCGCCCGCACCGGCGCGGCCACGGCCGCCGCCGAGGGCGAGCCGATGGAGGCCGACCTGTGGGGTCTGCGTGCCATCCGCGCGGACGAGGCCGCGAAGGTCAACCCGGGCAGCGACAGGGTCACCGTCGCGGTCATCGACACCGGTGTGGACGACACCCACCCGGACCTGGCCCCGAACTTCTCGGCGGGCCAGTCGGCGAACTGCGTCGGCGGGGTGGCCGACACCTCCGAGGGGGCCTGGCGGCCGTACACCGACGGCGACTACCACGGCACGCACGTCGCGGGCTCCATCGCCGCGGCGCGCAACGGCGTGGGCGTGGCGGGCGTCGCGCCGGGCGTGAAGGTCTCCTCCATCAAGGTGAGCGAGCCCGACACCAGCCTCTTCTATCCGGAGGCCGTGATCTGCGCGTTCGTCTTCGCGGCCGACAAGGGCGTGGAGATCACCAACAACAGCTACTACATCGACCCGTACCTGTACAACTGCGAGGACGACGCCGACCAGGGCGCGGTCGTGGAGGCGGTCCGCCGGGCCGCGCGCTACGCCGAGCGCAGGGGCACTCTGCACATCGCCTCGGCCGGCAACTCCAACCACGACCTCGCCTCGGACGCGATCGTCGACGGCACCAGCCCGAACGACACCACCCCGGTCGAGCGCACCATCGACCCGTCGGATTGCCTGGACCTGCCCACCCAGCTGCCGGGCGTGGTGACGGTGACGGCCACGGGCGTGCAGGACCTGAAGTCGTACTACTCCAGCTACGGGCACCGCGTCGCCGACGTGGCGGCGCCGGGCGGCGACCGGTTCCAGATCCCGGACACCCCGTCGGGCAACGGCCGGATCCTGTCGACCATGCCGAACGACTCCTACGCCTTCCTGCAGGGCACCTCGATGGCCAGCCCGCACGTCGCGGGCGTGGCGGCGCTGCTCAAGAGCAGGCACCCCTGGGCCAGCCCGGCGATGCTCCAGCTCATGATGAAGGCGCAGGCGGACAACCCCGGCTGCCCGGATACCTACGACCCGGACGGCAACGGCGTGGAGGACTCCACCTGCGAGGGCGGCAAGCGCGTCAACGGCTTCTACGGCCACGGCATCGTCGACGCCCTGGACGCCGTCAGGTAACCGGACGGTACTCCCGCCGCGATGCCGGCGGTCCGTCAGGAAGCGGCGGGGACCGAGGGGTCGGGCCCGGTGGGCCCGGCCCCTTCCGGGGTTCCGGCCGCCTCCACCGCCCCCGCCGCGCCCAGGGCGGGTTCGGGGGCCGTGGAGGCGGGCCCTGGCACCGGCGGCTGCCAGCCGGGCCCGCGGAAGAGCCGCCCGGCGGCCTCGCGCCAGTCGCGCGCCGCCCGCAGGTCCCGGGCGATCGCCGCGTACTCGTGGGTGGCCACGCGCAGCGGGTTGTAGGTGTCGATGTTCTTGGTGAGCCCGTAGACGCACGGCTCGGTCTCGGGCGCGAAGGAGCCGAAGAGCCGGTCCCACACGATGAGGATCCCGCCGAAGTTGCGGTCCAGGTAACCGCCCTGGGAGGCGTGGTGGACCCGGTGGTGCGAGGGCGTGTTGAAGACGTACTCGACCGGCCCCGGCAGTCTGCCGATCCGCTCGGTGTGGATCCAGAACTGGTAGACCAGGTTGACCGAGTGGCAGAAGGCGAGCACGGCCGGGTGCATGCCGAGGAGGATCAGCGGCAGGTAGAACGGCCAGCCGGTCAGGGACGTCCAGGGCTGGCGCAGCGCGGTGGTGAGGTTGAACTTCCGGCTGGAGTGGTGCACCACGTGGCAGGCCCACAGGATGCGGATGACGTGGTGGCCGCGGTGGGACCAGTAGTAGAAGAAGTCCTGCGCCAGGAGCATCGGCAGCAGGGTCCACCACTCGACGGGGATCCGCAGCGGGGTGAGCGCGTAGACCGCCGAGTAGACCGCCACGATCGGGATCTTCCACAGGGCGTCGAAGAAGAGGCTGCCCAGGCCCATGGAGACGCTGGTGGCGGCGTCCTTGGCCTCGTAGCCCGCGACGGGGCCGTCCGGCTCCTCGGGGTGCAGGCGGTAGCTGACCATCTCCAAGGCCGTCAGCAGCAGGAAGGCGGGAATGGACCACAGCACGACGTCGGGGAGGTTCGGCACGCTCGGCATGGGTGCACCGTAGGACCGCCCGGGGCCGACGGCCAGACTCTGTTACCGACAAGTATGCGAGACGGCTCGTCAGCAACCCGGCCCACCTGTGATGACCTGCGGTGATGCGAAGGTGTCAGTGGCGGCCCGTATTCTCTGGAACCATGCTCGATGACCAGTCGGCGGCCGAAGCGCGGCCCGCAGCGCAGCCCAGCACCCCGGCCTGGCCCACCGAATACCCCGACGCCTACGCGGTGGTGGACGTGGAGACCACGGGGCTCGCCCGGGACGACCGCATAGTCTCCGCGGCCGTCTACCGGCTGGACGCACGGGGTGACGTGATCGACCACTGGTACACCCCGGTCAATCCGCAGCGGGACCCCGGCCCGACCTGGATACACGGGCTGACGAGCGAGATGCTGGCCGACGCCCCGCTCTTCCCGCAGATCGCCGAGGAGTTCGCCGAGCGGCTGCGGGGCCGGGTGCTGGTCGCGCACAACGCGGTCTTCGACTGGTCGATGATCGCACGCGAGTACGCCCGTGCCCGGTTGCCGGTCCCCGTGCGGCAGCGGCTGTGCACCATCGCCCTGTCCAAGGAACTGGACCTGCCGCTGGCCAACCACCGGCTGGAGACCCTCGCCGCGCACTACGGCGTCGTCCAGCGCCGGGCGCACCACGCGCTGGACGACGCCCGGGTGCTGGCCGAGGCGTTCCGGCCGAGCCTGCACCTGGCGGCCGCGGGCCGCATACGCCTGCCCCTGCTGGCCTGCCGGCCGCTGACCGAGTGGACCGACTCCATCGTCTCCCCGGGCACCTCCTCCGGCACCTTCGGCGGACGGGACTCGCGGCCCTACGCGGGCAGCTGGCGCCCCTCGCGCAAGCGTCCCCCCTGCCCGTACCCCAACCCCGGCCGTTACGAGCCGGGCAGACCGCTGGTCCAGGGCATGCGGGTGGCGATCTCCGGGGACACCTCCGTGGACCGGGAGCTGCTGGAGGACCGGGCCGTCGAGGCCGGGCTCCACATCTCCGGCAGCGTCTCCCGCCTCACCAGCCTCCTGGTCACCAACGACCCCGACTCCGGCACCTCCAAGGTGGCCAAGGCGCGCGCCTTCGGCACCCCGGTGATCGACGAGGCGGCCTTCACCCAGCTGCTGCGGGAGGTGGCCCCCGCTCCGGGGGAGTGACGGCCGGCGGGGTACCGTCGATGACTGTGCCACCCGTATCGTCCGCACCGTCCGCTTCCGCGTACCGCTTCCTGCTGTCCCGGCAGTGGGTGGTTCTCACCCTCGTCGCGCTCCTGCTGATCCCGGGCATGGTCGGACTCGGCTTCTGGCAGCTCCACAAGCACGAGGACCGGGTGGCGCGCAACGAGCTGGTGGCCGAGAGCCTGGCCGCCGATCCGGTGCCCGTGGGGGAGCTGGCGGCTCCGGGCCGCGGCCCGGCCGAAGCCGACCGTTACCGCAGGGTGACGGCGACCGGCGTCTACGACACCGGCGGCGAGGCGGTCGTGCGCCAGCGCACCGGCGGGGACGGCCGGAGCATCGGCTACCACGTCCTGACCCCGCTGGTCCGCGGGGACGGCACGGCCGTGCTGGTCAACCGGGGCTGGATCCCGGCGGGCGACGACCTGACGAAGTTCCCCGAGGTGCCGGCGCCTCCCTCCGGCGAGGTCACCGTGACCGGGCGGCTGATGGCCGACGAGAAGGCCGGCGGCGGCGTCAAGGACAGGCAGGGGCTGCCGCCCCGCCAGGTGATGCTGATCGACAGCGCACGGATGGCCCGGGAACTGGACCGGTCGGTCCTGGGCGGCTACGTCGCACTGGAGGAGACCTCGCCGGAGACCTCCGGCGAGCAGCCCGAACGCCTTCCCGAGCCGGACCACAGCGGCATCGGCCCGCATCTGGCGTACGCGTTCCAGTGGTGGCTGTTCGCCGCCGCCGTCCCCGTCGGCTGGGTGGTGCTGGTCCGCCGCGAACGCCGGGACCGCCTGGCGCGGGACTCCGGTGCGCAGGCTTCCCCGAAGGGGCGCACGGACGGGGAGGCGGACGGCGAAACCGCGCCCGGGCGACCCGTTCCGACCCCCTCCGCTGCCGGGGCGGCGGACCGACCGGCAGACTGATCCCCATGGATCTCGGACTTCAGGACAGGGTGTACCTCGTCACCGGCGCCACCCGCGGGCTGGGTTTCGCCGCCGCACGGGAGCTGGCCGCCGACGGCGCGAAGGTGATCATCACCGGCCGGAGCGACGAGACGGTGGCCGAGGCCGCCGGACGGCTGGGCGGTGACGTCCTCGGCATGGTGGCGGACAACGCCGACCCGGCCGCGGCAGACCGTCTGGTGACGGCGGCCCACGAGCGCCACGGTCGTCTGGACGGGGTGCTGATCAGCGTCGGCGGGCCGCCGGCCGGCTCCCACGAGACGGTCACCGACGACCAGTGGCAGTCGGCCTTCGAGACGGTCTTCCTCGGCGCGGTGCGGCTGGCCCGCACCGCGGCCGCGCGACTGGGCGAGGGCGGGGTGATCGGCTTCGTCCTCTCCGGCTCGGTGCACGAGCCGATCCCCGGCCTGACGGTCTCCAACGGACTGCGTCCGGGGCTGGCCGGTTTCGCGAAGTCGCTGGCCGACGAGGTGGGGCCGCGCGGCGTCCGGGTCGTCGGGCTGCTGCCGGGCCGTATCGACACCGACCGGGTACGCAGCCTGGACGCCATGACCGGGGACGCCGAAGCCGCCCGCGAACGGAGTTCGGCCGCGATCCCGCTGCGCCGCTACGGCACCCCGGAGGAGTTCGGCAGGACGGCGGCGTTCCTGCTCTCCCCCGCCGCCTCGTACGTCACCGGGGTGATGTTCCCGGTCGACGGCGGCGCCCGCCGCGGCTTCTGACCTTTCCGTCCCGCCACCGTCCCCGGCCCGTACCGGCGGGGACGGCCACGGGACGGTGGGACCGGGGGCGGTGAGGGTGACCGGCGGGGCACCGCCTCAGCCCGTCCCCCCGCCCCGCTGCCGCGCCGGGCGCAGCCGGACCTGCGCGGTCAGTTTCTCCAGGCCCGCCGAGACACGGGCGTGCTCCAGCGCCTCGTCCCGCACGCGCGCGAGGACCTCGGCGGGGCTCGCGTGGGCGGCCACCGCCAGTGCGACCCGGGCCCGCACACCGGCGCGGCGGCGGCCCAGCCTCACCCGCGCCCGTTCCACGCCCGGCAGGGCCCCGGCCTCCCCTGCCACGGCGTCCTCCAGTGGCCGTGTCCCGACCAGGGCGCCGTAACCGTCGCCGCTGTCGACCAGCACGGTGTCCGGCCGCTGCCGCCACAGCTGCGCCGACAGCCACCACAGGGCGAGCAGGAGCGCGGCGGCCGGCACACCGATCGCCAGGAGCCATCGCCACCAGTCCGCGTCCCGCCACCAGGCGGGTTCGCCCCGCCCCAGCAGCGCCTCGTCCGGCCCGCCCCGGAAAAGATCCCGGGGCATGTCGAAACCCCAGCGCCGCTGGAGGTCGAGCCCGCCCGCCAGGGCCGCCAGTCCCAGCACCAGCAGCGCCAGTCCGGCCAGCCCCAGCAGGATCCGGTTCACCACCGTGAGCATCCGGTCCACCTCGCCCTTCCTCAGCCCTTCTTCGGGCGCCGCACCCGGACCGACCGCCGCGTCCTCCGGGCGAGTCCGAGCTGCCGCACGCCCTCCTGCGCGACCCTGTCCAGATCTCCACGCACATCGTCCAGGGGCCGGAAGTGCGCCCGCGCCCGCACCTTGACCTGATGCCGACCCACGCTCACCCGGACCGAACGCACCCCGGGCACGTCCATCAGCCGGTCGTGCAGCACCGTCTCGGCGGCGGATCTCTCCAGTCCGGCGCGCACCCGGACTCCGTCGGAGGAACCACCGCGCATCGGCAGCAGACCGCGCAGCCCGGGGGTGACCGCCAGCACGACCAACCACAGCCCCAGCAGGACCGCGAGCGCCGCGCCGGCGATCGCCCAGGGGTCGTCGAGCGGCCTGGCGGCCAGGTCCGCGGTGGTCTCGCGCCGCCACGCGGAGGGGGGCTTGTCGATGCTCGCGGCGACGGCCTCGTACAGGAGCACGGCCGCCGCGACGGCCAGGACCAGTGCCACGATCGCGGCCGGTACCCGCCGGGCCGACCAGAAGCGCCGGGTGCTCCCGCCTCCGCCACCCCCGTCGCCCCGGCCGCCGTCCGGCGGGCGGTCCGCGCCGGAGGGTTCAGGCGGGGGCGGTTCCACACCGTCCGCGTCCGTGCCGGCGGCGCTCTCGGGGGCCGGCTGCCGCCGGGCGTCGTGGCTCATCGTGCCCTCACCGCACCCTCCCTCCGCTCCTGCCGCCGGAGGGGCCCGTGTGCAGCCGTGTGACCTCGACGGTCACCTGCCGGACCGCCATACCGGCCAGCTCCCGCACCCGTGAGGCGACTCTCCGGCGCACCGAGCCGCACCGTGCGCCGATGTCGCAGGGGTAGGGAAGTTCGACCGCCACGAGCACCCGGGCCTCGCCGTTCGGCCCGTTCCGGTCGGCAGGGCGGCGGACGGCGACCTTCGCCCGCGGCTCCTTTCCCGCACGCGGCGCCCCGGGGTCCTCGTCCAGGGCCTCGCGGGCGGCCCGCGCGGCGATCTTGGCGACGACCCGGTCGGCGACCCTCGTCGCCCCCCGCTCCGCCGCGGGCACCCAGGAGATCTCCGCCCTGCGGAATTCCTGCGCCACCGGTCACCTCCGTCCGCCACCGGAGCGGAAGATCTCTCCCGGTTCCAGGTCGCCGTCGAGGACCCGGCCGGCGACGAAACCGACCACGCCCAGTACCGCCACCAGGAGGAAGGCCCAGAAACCGCCGAAGTATCCGGCGAAGCCCAGCGCCATGCCTGCGATCAAGCCGACTGCGGCCATGCTCATCGTGCGCTCCTCAGCTTCCTGCTCCGCCGGGCCCCTGCGGCCCGCGGCGCGCTACTGCAGCCGTGGCCTCTCCGGCTGCTCTTCCTCCTGGCCCTCGTCGGGCAGGTTGACGTCGTCGACCGTGACATTGACCTCGACGACCTCCAGCCCGGTCATCCGCTCGATCGAGCCGATGACGTTCTCGCGCACATCGCTCGCCACATCGGTGATCGACACTCCGTACTCGACCACGATGTCCAGATCGATCGCCGCCTGGGTCTCGCCGACCTCGACCTTCACTCCTCGTGTGACGGACGAACCGCCACCGCCACCGCCACCGGGAACGCGGTCGCGCACCGCGCCGATGGTCCGGCTCATGCCGGCGCCCATCGCGTGGACACCGTCGACCTCGCGGGCCGCCATCCCGGCGATCTTCGCCACCACGCCGTCGGCGATCGTGGTCTTCCCGCGCACACGCGGGTCGCTCGCGCCCCGCCCCTCACCGAGCCGTCCGCCGGAAGGGCCTGAACGGTTCTGCTGGGTGGTCTCGGTCATTTCCGTCACCCCTCGCCTTCGACAAAGGAACTCTTCATCCCGGTATCTCCACGCTAGACATGATTGTCCTCTTTTGCCTCATAAACGCACCGCCACATGGAGGAAGGACGCGGCCGGGCGAAGCCCGTGGCGCAAGGCTGGGCACCGTTGGAAGGAGAACCTCCAAGAGTGCCGACGGGGCACCGAAATGCCTCACGGGACAGGCACCGGGGGCCTGGAGAGGAGCGCAGACCATGGCCACGGACCGGTTGACTCAGGCCGTGCGGCGGCAGATCGGCTTCGGACGCCTGCTCCCGCTGGGCGGAGCGGAGGACGGCGCCTGGATCGCGGAGCGGGCGGCGGCCGATGTGCTGCGGCAGGCGGCGGCCGGGCTGCCGGGAGTGCGGCCGGGCACGCCGCGGCTCTCCCCGGCCGGGCCCGGCGCGGGCGGGAAGCCGGCCGTACCGATGCCTCCCAGCGCTCTTCCGCCCGGCCCGGTCACGATCTCCGCGGAGTTCGAGGCCGGTACGGAGGAGCCGCTGCCGGCGGCGGCCGAGCGGCTGCGCTCGGCCCTGGCCGAAGCGGCCGACAGGCGCCTGGGGCTGGTGGTGGCGGCGGTGGACCTGCGGATCACCGGGCTGCTGGGCGGGCCGGACGACGGGCCCCGGCCCGAGGAGCCCTCCGGGGAGCGGACCGGCACCGGGGAGACCCCGGACACCGGGGAGGCCGGGACCCCGGTCGGCGCCGCGGCGCTGGCCGTTGTGGGCGTGACACGCCTGGCCCCCGAACTGGGGGGCGCGGCCCGGGCACTGCGGATCGTGGACACCGGCCCCGGCGACGGGGCCGGCACGGCCCCCGGACGACGTGTGCAGGTCCAGTTCGCGGTCGCCGCGGACCACCGTGCGCTCGATGTGGCGCGCGCGGTCCGCGACGCGGCGGCACGGGCCGCGGCGGCCGGCGCCCCCGGGCCCGTGACGGTCGCGGCCGTGGTGACGGAGGTGGTGCGGGAGCCGGGGTGAGAGCGGTCAGTCGCCGATGCCGGCCAGGTCGCGCAGCCTGCGCGTCTGGGCCGCGCGCTCGGCGGCGCGCTGCTCGTCGTAGGTACGGTCCACCGCACCGCGCAGCAGCGCCTTGGTCTCGATCACCGCGTCGCGCGGGGCGGCGAGCAGTGCCGCGGCCAGGTCCGCGGTGGCGGCCTCCAGCTCCGCGGCGGGCACCACGAGGTTGGCCAGGCCGGTCCGCTCGGCCTCCTCGGCGCGCACGAAGCGGCCCGTCGCGCAGATCTCCAGCGCGCGGGCGTACCCGACCAGGGAGACGAGCGGGTGGGTGCCGGTGAGGTCGGGGACCAGCCCGAGGCTGGTCTCGCGCATCGCGAACTGCACGTCGTCGGCGCACACCCGGAGGTCGCAGGCGAGCGCGAGCTGGAAGCCCGCGCCGACGGCATGGCCCTGGACGGCGGCGATGCTCACGATGTCGTTGCGCCGCCACCAGGTGAAGGCCTCCTGGTAGCCGGCGATGGCCGTGTCGACCTCGGCGTCGGAACCGCGCGCCAGGTCGATGAAGGAGGGCTCGCCGTCGAAGCCCTCGGGGGTGAAGGCCTGCCGGTCGAGTCCGGCGGAGAAGGACTGCCCCTCTCCGCGCAGGACGACGACGCGGATCTCGCCGGGCAGCAGCCGCCCGGCCTCGGCCAGGGCGCGCCACATCGCGAACGTCTGGGCGTTGCGCTTGGCCGGGCGGTCGAGCGTGACCGTGGCCACGGCACCGTCCGCGGCGAGCCGCACGCCGTCCTTGTCGAGCAGGGTCATGAGGACCTCCCGGGGCAGTCCACAGTCGGACGACTGTCAAGTGACTGAAGAGTAACCACCCGGTCGACTGGATGTCCGACCGGGTGGCGCCCCTCGGGACACCCTGGGTCTCAGGACGTCGCGGTCTTCTTGCCCCGCGTGGCACCGCCGCGACCGCGCAGGGTCACGCCGGACTCGCTGAGCATCCGGTGCACGAATCCGTAGGAGCGGCCGGTCTCTTCGGCCAGCGCCCGGATGCTCGCACCGGAGTCGTACTTCTTCTTGAGGTCAGCCGCGAGCTTCTCGCGCGCGGCGCCGGTCACCCGGCTGCCCTTCTTCAGAGTCTCGGCCACCCGTGCCTCCTCATGGGAAGTGCGCTCTGGACTCTCATGATCACCCCTTGCCGGTTTTCTGGCCACCCATTCGACAAGGTCCGTAAAACGTCGTCGGCGGCCGGACAAGGACCCAAGGACCCCGGAGTGAGGCGTCTCACGGCTCTTTCGTGGTGCGCGCTTCCCTCCGACACGGAGAAAGAGCAGGTCAGGGCCTCGGCCGGTGTTCAAGCACCGGAGATGGGAGGTCTATGCCACACCCCCGGTGCCATCGACACCCGACCGCGCCGGAATACGAGCCGATCTCACTCAGATGATGGATCAAGCGTCGGCCGAATGATCCAGAACGGTGTGATCACAACGCGCTCGCGGCGTGGCCGGGGCGGGGTGGAGCCGGGGCGGATGTTCCGGCGCGGCGGGCGGCCGCCCGCCGCGCCGTGGCCGGCTCCGCTCAGGCGAGCGCCACGAGGTCCGCGTACTCCTCGCCCCACAGGTCCTCCACACCGTCGGGCAGCAGGATGATCCGCTCCGGCTGGAGCGCGTCCACCGCGCCCTCGTCGTGGGTGACCAGCACCACCGCGCCGGTGAAGGTGCGCAGGGCGCCCAGGATCTCCTCCCGGCTGGCGGGGTCGAGGTTGTTGGTCGGCTCGTCCAGCAGCAGCACGTTGGCCGAGGAGACCACCAGCGTGGCCAGCGCCAGCCGGGTCTTCTCACCGCCGGAGAGCACCCGCGCGGGCTTGTCCACGTCGTCGCCGGAGAACAGGAAGGAGCCCAGCGTCTTGCGGATGTCGACCAGATCCATGTCCGGGGCGGCCGAGCGCATGTTCTCCAGGACCGTGCGGTCGCCGTCGAGCGTCTCGTGTTCCTGCGCGTAGTAGCCGAGCTTCAGCCCGTGGCCCGCGACCACCCGGCCGGTGTCGGGCTTCTCCACCCCGGCCAGCAGCCGCAGCAAGGTGGTCTTGCCCGCGCCGTTGAGGCCGAGGATGACCACCCGGGAGCCCTTGTCGATGGCGAGCGAGAGGTCGGTGAAGATCTCCAGCGAGCCGTAGGACTTGGACAGCTCCTCGGCCATCAGCGGGGTCTTGCCGCAGGGCGCGGGGTCGGGGAAGCGCAGCTTGGCGACCTTGTCGGCCTGCCGCTCCCCCTCCAGCCCGGCCAGCAGCCGCTCGGCCCGGCGGGCCATGTTCTGGGCGGCCACCGTCTTGGTGGCCTTGGCGCGCATCTTGTCGGCCTGGGCGTTGAGGGCCGCGGCCTTCTTCTCGGCGTTGGCCCGCTCACGCCTGCGCCGCTTCTCGTCCGCCTCTCGCTGGGTCAGGTACTGCTTCCAGCCCATGTTGTAGATGTCGATGCCCGAGCGGTTGGCGTCGAGGTAGAAAACCTTGTTGACGACCGTCTCCACCAGGTCGACGTCGTGGGAGATGACGACGAAACCGCCGCGGTAGGTCTTGAGGAAGTCGCGCAGCCAGACGATCGAGTCGGCGTCGAGGTGGTTGGTGGGCTCGTCCAGCAGCAGGGTGTCGGCGTCCGAGAAGAGGATGCGGGCCAGTTCCACCCGGCGCCGCTGGCCGCCGGAGAGGGTGTGCAGCGGCTGGCCGAGCACCCGGTCGGGCAGTCCGAGGCTGGCGGCGATGGTGGCGGCCTCGGCCTCGGCGGCGTAGCCGCCCTTGGTGAGGAACTCCGTCTCCAGCCGCTCGTACTTCCGCATCGCCTTCTCGCGGGTGGCGCCCTGGCCGTTCGCCATCCGGTCCTCGTTCTCGCGCATCCTGCGCAGCACGGTGTCCAGACCGCGGGCGGACAGGATGCGGTCGCGGGCGAGGGCGTCGAGATCGCCGGTGCGCGGGTCCTGGGGCAGGTAGCCGACCTCGCCGGTGCGGGTGATCGTCCCGGCGGCGGGGACCCCCTCGCCGGCCAGGCAGCGGGTGAGGGTCGTCTTGCCCGCCCCGTTGCGGCCGACCAGTCCGATGCGGTCGCCCCTGGCGATGCGGAAGGAGGCGGACTCGATGAGGATCCGGGCGCCGGCGCGCAGCTCTACTCCGGTGGCGGTGATCACGGAAAATACTCCTGGGCAGGGTGGACGTACGTACGTCGTCGGTCGGGGGCTGGGAGACGGGCGTACACCGCTAATGCACGAGGAGGTTCACCATGCGGCCAGTCTAACGGCGGCGCGCAACCGGATTTCCGCGCCGGGGCGCCGAGGCCGCGCGGGCCCCGCGCCGTGCGGGGCGCCGGGGGCGCAAGGCCCCCGGCGGCCCGTCACACCTCGCCGGTATGGACCTGGAAGGCCGCTCGGCGCACGGCCCTGGCCAGCACCGGGTCCGGGTGGGCCGCGGCGAGCGCGACCAGGACCTGGACGGTACGGGGGTGGCCGGTGGCGCGGACCGCCTCCAAAAGCTCGGGGACGGTGTTCTGCACGGCCGAGTCCAGGTGCTCCACCAGCACCTTCCCCTCCCCGTGGTCGGCGACGGCCGCGGCGGTGTCCACCCACAGCCAGGTGGCCTCCTCCCGGGTCAGGACGCCGGGGGCGCCGTTCGCCAGGTCCGCCGGGTCCGCGCCGTCGTGCTCGGCGAGCCAGAGCAGGGCGTAGGGGCGCAGGACGGGCTCGCCGGCCGCCTCGCGGACGGCGGACTCCGCAGGGGCGCCCACGGCGCGCAGCGCCTCGAAGGCCAGCCCGCGGATGAGGGCGTCGTCACCGCGGGCGGCCTCGATCAGTTCGGCGACGGCCGGGCCGGTGGGGCGCGCGGCCAGCCAGGCCCGGTACTCGGCACGGGCCTCCCCGGGCGAGAGCCTGGCGCAGCCGCGCAGCATGTCCTCGGCGTGCTGCTCGATGTTCCCCGCCGGGCTCTGGGCCGCGACGCAGATCTGCTCCAGCTTCACCCACACCGCCCAGTTGCCCAGCGGGGTGAGCACCGCCTGCCCGGGGCGGCCCCGGCCGTCCTCGGCGCAGCGGGTGAGGGCGCCGACGGAGGCGAGGCCGTCCAGGGCCCAGTCCAGGAGCGCGGGCAGGCAGTCGTCCGCCTCACCGGCCGCCCCTCCCGCCGGGGGGCCGCCGGGCGAATCGCCGGAAGGGCCGCCCGGGGACGCCGCGCCGTCGCGCTCGGCACGGATCTCCGCGATGCGCCGCCTCAGCAGGTCCAGCAGGGCCGGCACGGTCACCGGGCCGGAGGACAGGTGCATCACGGACAGGAACTGCGGCGCCGCGACGACCACCTCCCCCACCGCCCCGGGGTCCGCGCCCTCGGGCGCGGGGTGGGCCAGCGACCAGGCGTCGAAGAGCGCGACCCAGCCGCGCAGCACGGCCGAGTCGTCGCGGTCCCAGGCGCGCAGCCGCCAGCCGGGCATGGCGGTGCCGTCGTGCAGTTCGATGAGGCCGGCGAGCCGGGCGCGGTCCCAGTGGACGGGGATCTGCTCCACCGGTATCCGCAGCTCCCCGGCCACCCGCTCGGCGGCCGCCACCGGCGACAGCCCGGTGCCGTCGGCCCAGCGGGCCAGGCGCACCGCCTCGCTGAGGCAGGCCCGTGCCTGACGGGCGAGTTGGTCGCGTGGGGGCACCCCCGCGGGGGGCCTGGGCGCGCTCCGCCGGCGGCGCGCGCCCACGGCTCGGCGCGCGGCGGCGAGAGGCTGACGGGATACGAGGCGCAGCCGGGTGTCTCGCGGGGTACGGGACGTCACGGGAGCAGTGTTGTTGATGACGGCCCGAAAGCCCAAACGCCGGTCGCGGCGCCTCACATGAGCGGGGTGAGGAAGCGGCGCAGCGCCTCCTGGTAGCCCTGCGGATCGGCGTTCCACATGGCGGCGTGCGGAGCCTGCCCGACGATGTGCAGCGAGACCAGGTCCGGGCGCTGTTCGGCCAGTTCGCGGGAGGGCCCCCAGGGCGCGACGGCGTCGTCCGGACCGTGCAGGACGAGCGTGGGCAGCCGCAGCGCACCGGGGTCGCTCAGCTCGGAGTGGAGGTCCGGGTGGAGCCTGGCGCGGCCCTGCGCGGCGCGCACCGCCAGCGGCAGCAGGGGGGCGGGGATGTGGCGGGCGCCCGCCAGGGCGCGCAGGGTGGCTCGCCAGTCGAGCACGGGCGAGTCCAGGATCAGCCCGGTGAGGAAGTCGCGGACCGGGGACTCGGCGGCGGCCCGCAGCGCCATGGTGGCCCCGGTGGACCAGCCGTACAGCACGATGCCGCGGGCGCCGCGGCCCAGGGCGTGGCGGATGGCCGCGTCGAGGTCGTGCCACTCGGAGTCGCCCAGGTGCACGGTGCCGTCGGGCGACCGGGGCGCCCCGGGATCGCCCCGGTAGGCGGGGACGAGCACGGGGACGCCCATGGCGTTCAGGAAGGGCAGGACGTTCATGGGGTGCTCGCGCGTGGCGCCCAGGCCGTGCACGGCGATGATCCACACGTCGCGCAGGGCGGGCAGGTACCAGGCGGGCAGGGGGCCGAGCTCGCCGGGCACCTCCACGTCCGCGTACTCCAGACCCAGCGCGTCCCCGGGGTTCCCGGTGTGGAGCTGCGGGGTCAGCCGCACCCGGTCCCCGGCGGCGAGCCGTCCGCGGTCCACCCGCTCCAGGCGCCGTACGACGGTGTCGGCGGAGGAGGGGACGTCGAGCACGGTTCCGACGACGGCGTGCCGGCCGGAGCCGGTGAGGGCGTAGGTGCCGGGGAGCTGGGAGATGAGGGACCGGGTCAGGGTGACCTGCCCCGCCGCGGTGGCGTGGACGGTCAGCTGCGGGCCCTCGAAGCCGGCGGGCGGGAGGTGCCCGGAGGGCGGCCTGAGGGCGGCGGTGGCCGCGTACCGGCCGGCCACGACAGCGGCCGCTCCGGCACCGAGCGTGGTGAGGGCGGTCAGGACCGCCGTTCTGCGCAGACTCATCGTCTCCAAGGATGGCGGCGCGGTGCCGCCGGGGCCAGCGGGCGGGCTCCGGCGGGTGAGCGGGGCGGGCCGGGACCGGCTCCCCCGCCCGGCGCCGCCGGCGCCGGTGTCGCCCACCTCGTACCCCGCCCGCGCGGCGTCATCCGCCCCGGGGCGGACGGGTGCCGGGCGGGTCAGTCGCGGGTGGGCCGGCCGCGCTGCCCGTAGCCGCGCAGCCGCCCGGCGACGCGGTCCAGTTCCCCGGGCGGCAGCAGGGACGGGGTGCGGCCGGGCACGGAGGCGGCGGCGAGCCAGACCCGGCACATCCACTCCAGCTGGGCGGTGTCGTCGTACGCCCGGCCGAGGCTGTCGGCGTACACGAGCGTGCCGTGGTTGCGCAGCAGGCAGCCGCTGCGGTCGCGCAGCGCCTCCAGCGCGTGGGCGGCCAGCTCCTCGCTGCCGTAGGTGGCGTACGGCGCCACGCGGACCGGTCCGCCCAGGGCGGCGGCCATGTAGTGGATCGCCGGGAGTTCGTCGACGAGGGTGGAGACGGCGGTGGCGTGCACGGCGTGGGTGTGGACGATCGCCGCCGCATCGGTGGAGCGGTACACCGCCAGGTGCATCGGCAGCTCGCTGGTGGGCACGAGGTCGCCGGCCACCGGCCGTCCGTCCAGGTCGACGGCGCACGGTTCGTCCGGACCGAGGCGGTCGTACGCGATGCCGCTGGGGGTGACCAGGACGGTGTCGCCGACCCGCACCGACACGTTGCCCGAGGTGCCCACGACCAGGCCGTCCGCCACCGTCCGGCGGGCCGTGGCCACCAGTTCCCTCCAGGCGTCCGCCCAGGCCGGCCTCATCCGCACCACCTCCGGCGGGGCACTCTAACGGCGGCGGCCCGTGCCGGGGCGGGCGGCGCACCGGAGCACGTGGAGGGCGCGTCTCCTACCGCACCGTGCGACCCTGCGCACACAGGCGGCATGAGACACCATGGCGCCGTTCCCAGTTCACCTTGCGTTCACTCAGCATCCTTACCTTCGCCGAGTACCTGCCCCCTCGACCGATTGCCTGGGTGAATGGAAAACATCACGCTTCTCATCGGGATCGTGATCGTCACGGCCTTGGTGTTCGACTTCACCAACGGTTTCCACGACACGGCCAACGCCATGGCCACCACCATTTCCACCGGGGCACTCAAGCCCAAGACCGCGGTGGCGATGTCGGCGGTCCTCAACCTCATCGGCGCCTTCATCTCGGTCGAGGTCGCCGCGACGATCTCCAAGGGTCTCATCAACGAGGACTCCGGCATCGAACCCGCGGTGATCTTCGCGGGGCTGGTCGGCGCGATCCTGTGGAACCTGCTGACCTGGCTGGCCGGACTCCCCTCCAGTTCCTCGCACGCCCTCATGGGCGGTCTCCTCGGCGCCACGATCGCCGCCGTCGGCATCGGCGCCGTCTCCATCAGCGCCGTCTTCATGAAGGTGCTGATCCCGGCCCTCGTCGCACCCCTGGTCGCCGGCATCGCGGCCATGCTCGCGACCAGGCTGACCTACCGGATCAGCCGCAACGCCGAGGAGGGGCAGGTCGCCAAGGGCTACCGCGCCGGGCAGATCGCCTCGGCCGGCCTGGTCTCCCTGGCCCACGGCACCAACGACGCGCAGAAGACGATGGGTGTCATCACCCTCGCGCTGATCTCCGGCGGTGTGCTCGGCGCCGACGCCGACCCGCCGCTGTGGGTCATCGCCTCGGCCGGTATCGCCATCGCGCTCGGCACCTACCTGGGCGGCTGGCGGATCATCCGCACCATGGGCAAGGGCCTGACCGACATCCGCCCGGCGCAGGGCTTCGCCGCCCAGACCAGCTCGGCCGTCACCATCCTGGCCTCCTCCCACCTGGGCTTCGCGCTCTCCACCACGCAGGTCTGCTCCGGCTCGATCATGGGCTGCGGCCTGGGCCGCAAGGGCGGTGTGGTCCGCTGGAGCACCGCCGGCCGCATGGTCGCCGCCTGGGGCCTGACCCTCCCGGCCGCCGGTCTGATCGCCGCGGGCTCCGCGCTGCTGGCCATCCAGGGCGACTGGGGCGTCACCGTGGTCGCAGTCGTCTCCGTCGCCGCCATCGCCGCCATCTGGTTCGCCTCCCGCCGGGAGCCGGTCGACCACACCAACGTCAACGACGTCGAGCCGGTCGAGGCGGAGGACGCGGGCGTGGTCACGGCCGCGGTGCAGGCCGTCGCCCCGCCGCCCACCGCCGCCATGGAGGAGGCCGGGAAGTCCTCCGACACCCCGGCGAAGACCACCGTCTCCGCTCCCTGAGCCCGAGCCCCGCGAAGGAAGAAGCACCATGGACATCGACTGGGCGGCCCTCGGCCAGGTCTTCGGCGTCAGTCTCGTGATGACGGTCGGCCTGGTGGGCCTGTTCACCCTCGGCATCGTCGGCCTGGGCACCAACGACAAGGCGCGGGGCGGCTCCTCCGCCCTGGCCCGCGTCGGCGCCTACGCCAGCTACGCCCTGTGCGCGGCCGCGGTGGCGTACGGCATCTACATCATCGCGGCCTGACCGAGGTCTGCCGGGGCCCGCGCGGCCCCGGCAGGCCTCGGTCAGGCCTTCGCGGGCGCCCGGCGGACACCGCCGGGCGCCCGCGCGTTCTCCCGGCGCCCCCTCCGGCGTACGCGGCCTCCCGGGCTCCTCCCACGCCCGCGGGCGCCCCCCCGCGTTCCCGCCCCACCCAGGGGCGCGAGCGCCCCCACGTACCCCCGGCGTGCGCCGTGTGCGCTTGCGCACAGTGCGCCGCCGCAGGTCACGGGTGAGTTGACGCGCTTGTCCGGCCGTGGTGGACTTCCCGTTGCCAAACGGCGGCAGGAGAGGAAGCCGGTGCGAATCCGGCGCGGTCCCGCCACTGTCACCGGGGAGCGCTCCCCCACCCAGCGTCACGGCCCGCACATCGGGCTGGAAGGCCGGGGGAAGCGCCGATCCGGGAGCCAGGAGACTCTCACCGCCGGTCACGTCGAGCCAGGGCGAGGACCCTGAGTGAGGACATACCGCCATGCCCGGCATCCTGCCTGCCGCACCGCCCCCACCGCGCTGTGCCACCGTCTCCGCACGAGGTGTGACGGCCGGCTGACGCGATGCGTGCCGATCACGCCCTCCCCCCGGCCATCGCTCCGGCGGACACCGGACTCCCCGCCGCCCCCGGCCTTCCGGCCGCGGGCTACGCGTGCGGGGCGGCCCTGGGATACCTGCTCGACCTGATCGCCGGCGATCCGCGCCGCGCCCATCCCGTCGCCGCCTTCGGGCGCGCGGCCGCGGCCGCCGAGCGCCTGCTGTGGCGCGACCACCGCGGCGCCGGCGCGCTGTACACCGCCGTGTGCGCGGGCGGCGCCGCCGCCGCCGCGGCGGCGCTGGACCGTGCGGTGCGCCGCTCCCCCGCCACCCGTACCACCCTCACGGCCGCCGCCGTCTGGGCGGTGGTCGGCGGTACGACGCTGGCGCGCGAGGCCCGCACGATCGCCGCCGCGCTGGAGGCGGGTGACCTGGAGGCGGCCCGCGCCCGGCTGCCGCACCTGTGCGGACGCGACCCGCAGGCGCTGGACGCCGACGGCATCGCCCGGGCGGTGGTCGAGTCCGTCGCCGAGAACACCTCCGACGCCGTGGTGGGCGCCCTGGTGTGGGGCGCGGCCGCCGGTGTGCCGGGGCTGGCGGGCTTCCGGGCCGTCAACACCCTGGACGCGATGGTCGGCCACCGCTCACCGCGCCATCTGCGCTTCGGCTGGGCCTCGGCGCGGCTGGACGACGTGGCGGGATGGCCCGGCGCCCGGCTGACCGCGCTGCTGGCCGCGCTCGCCGGCCCCGACCCGCGCGGCGCGCTGCGCGCCTGGCGCGCGGACGCCCGCCGCCACCCCAGCCCCAACGCCGGTGTGGTCGAGGCGGCGTTCGCGGGCGCGCTGGGTCTGCGGCTGGGCGGGACGCTGTCGTACGGCGGACGCGTCGAGCACCGGCCGGTCCTGGGCGCCGGCGGCCGCCCGGTGCGGGTGGAGGACATCGAGCGCGCGGTGCGGCTCTCGCGCCGGGTGTGCGCGCTGGCTCTGGCGGTCTGCGGCACCGCCGGGGCGCTGCGGGAGACCCGCTCCGCACGGCCGGGGAAGCGGCGGCGGGGGCGGCGGACGCCGGGGGGCGGGCTGTGACGGGCGGCGGGTTGCTGATCGCGGGAACGACCTCGGACGCGGGCAAGAGCGTGGTCACGGCGGGCGTCTGCCGCTGGCTGGCCCGCAGGGGCGTGAAGGTGGCGCCGTTCAAGGCGCAGAACATGTCGCTGAACTCCTTCGTGACGCGCGAGGGCGCCGAGATCGGCCGCGCCCAGGCCATGCAGGCCGCCGCGGCCGGTGTGGAGCCGAACGCGCTGATGAACCCCGTGCTCCTCAAACCGGGTGGCGACCGCTCCAGCCAGGTGGTGCTGCTGGGCAGGCCGGTGGGCGAGATGAGCGCGCGCGGCTACTTCGGGAACCCCGCAGTGCCGCCGTCCCCCGGCGTGGCGCGGCGCCCGGGGCGCCGGGAGGAGCTGCTGGAGACGGTCACCGACTGCCTGGCCGAGTTGCGCCGCACCCACGACGCGGTGATCTGCGAGGGGGCCGGCAGCCCGGCCGAGATCAACCTGCGGCGCACCGACATCGTCAACATGGGCCTGGCGCGCGCCGCCCGGCTTCCGGTCGTGGTGGTCGGCGACATCGACCGCGGCGGGGTCTTCGCCTCCCTCTTCGGCACCACCGCCCTGCTGGCACCCGGGGACCAGGCGCTGGTGGCGGGTTATCTGGTCAACAAGTTCCGCGGTGACGTCACGCTGCTGGAACCCGGTCTGGAGATGCTGCGCGGCCTGACCGGCCGGCCGGTGCTGGGCGTCCTGCCCTACGCGCACGGGCTGGGCATCGACGAGGAGGACGGGCTGCGGCTGTCGCTGCGCGGCACCGTCCGCGAGTCGGCCGTCGCGCCGCCGCACGGCCGCGACGTGCTGCGGGTCGCGGTGGTGCCCGTGCCGCTGATGTCGAACTTCACGGACGTGGACGCGCTGGCGGCCGAGCCGGGGGTGGTGGTGCGGTTCACCGACCGGCCCGAGGAACTGGCCGACGCCGATCTGGCGATCGTGCCGGGCACCCGCGGCACCGTGCGGGCGCTGGCCTGGCTGCGCGAGCGCGGCCTGGCCGGCGCGCTGGCCCGCCGGGCGGCCGAGGGCCGCCCGGTGCTGGGGATCTGCGGCGGCTTCCAGATGCTGGGCGAGCGGATCGAGGACGAGGTGGAATCGCGCGCCGGGACGGTGGACGGCCTGGGCCTGCTGCCGGTGCGGGTGCGCTTCGAGGCGGAGAAGACCCTGGCCCGGCCGGTCGGCGAGGCGCTGGGCGAGCGGGTGGAGGGCTACGAGATCCACCACGGCGTGGCCGAGGTGGCCGGCGGGGACGAGCCGTTCCTGGACGGCTGCCGCACCGGCTCGGTGTGGGGCACGCACTGGCACGGCTCGCTGGAGAGCGACGGCTTCCGGCGTGCCTTCCTGCGGCGGGTGGCCGCCGACGCGGGGCGGGCGTTCGTCCCCGCCCCGGACACCTCCTTCGCCGCGCTGCGCGAGGAGCAGCTGGACCGGCTGGGCGATCTGGTGGAGGAGCACGCCGACACCGCCGCGCTGCTGCGGCTGATCGAGGGCGGCGCGCCCGCGGGCCTGCCGTTCGTGCCGCCGGGTGCGCCGTGAGCGGCGCGAGCCGAACGACCGATGCGACCGATGCGAAGGACGTACGAACCGATGGGAGCTCGATGAGCACGGTACTGCTGCTGTCCACCGCCGACACCGACCTGCTGGCGGCCCGCGCCTCCGGCGCCCCGTACCGCATCGCCAACCCGGCGCGCGTCGACGTCGCAGGGGAGCTGCCCGCGCTCGTGGAGGGCGCGGACATCGCCGTCGTACGCCTGCTGGGCGGTCGGCGCGCCTGGGAGGACGGACTGGCGGCGCTGCGTGCCACCGGGATCCCGACGGTGCTGCTGGGCGGCGAGTCCGTCCCGGACGCGGAGCTGATGGCCGCCTCCACCGTCCCGGCCGGTGTGGTCGCCGAGGCGCTGAGGTATCTGGTGGCGGGCGGGCCGGAGAACCTGGCGGAGCTGGTGCGCTTCCTGTCCGACACCGTGCTGCTGACCGGCCACGGCTTCGACGGACCGCGCCCGATGCCCGAGTACGGCGTGCGCGGCGACCGGGGGCACGATCCGTCCCGGCCGACGGTGGGCGTGCTGTTCTACCGGGCCCACGAGCTGTCGGGGAACACCGCCTTCGTCGACACGCTGTGCGACGCGATCGAGGAGCGCGGTGCCAACGCCCTGCCGGTGTACTGCGGCTCGCTCAGGAGTGCCGACCCGGGCCTGTACGGACTGCTGGGCCGCGCCGACGCGCTGGTCGCCACCGTGCTCGCCGCCGGCGGCGCCCACGCGGCGGACGCGAGCGCGGGCGGCGACGACGAGTCCTGGGACGTCGGCGCGCTGGCCGAGCTGGACGTCCCCGTGGTCCAGGGCCTGTGCCTGACCGGCTCCCGCGCCGCCTGGGAGGCCTCGGACGCCGCCCTGTCGCCGATGGACGCGGCGATGCAGGTGGCGATCCCGGAGTTCGACGGGCGGCTGGTCACCGTGCCCTTCTCCTTCAAGGAGGACGGCCCCGACGGGGTGCCCGTCTACGTCGCCGACCCCGAGCGGGCCCGCCGGGTGGCCGGGATCGCGGTGCGGCACGCCGCCCTGCGCCGCAGGCCGAACGCGGACAAGCGGATCGCCCTGGTCTTCACCGCCTACCCCACCAAGCACTCGCGCGTCGGCAACGCCGTGGGCCTGGACACCCCGGCCTCGGCCGTGGGACTGCTGCGCGCCCTGCGCGAGGCCGGCTACGACACCGGCGAACTGCCCGGGAGCGGCGACGAGCTGATCCACCGGCTGATCGCGGCGGGCGGCCACGACGTGGAGTGGCTGACCGAGGAACAGCTGGCCGCCGCGCCCGCCCGGGTGCCCCTGTCCGACTACCGGCGGTGGTTCGCCGCGCTCGACCCGGAGCTGCGCGAGGCCATGCGCGAGCACTGGGGCGAGCCGCCGGGCTCGCTGTACGTGGACGGCGAGGGCGAGGAGGCCGAGATCGTGCTGGCCTCGCTGCGGTTCGGCAACGTGGTGGTGATGATCCAGCCGCCGCGCGGCTTCGGCGAGAACCCCATCGCGATCTACCACGACCCCGACCTGCCGCCCTCCCACCACTACCTGGCGGCCTACCGCTGGATGGAGGCCCCGCCGGAGCAGGGCGGCTTCGGCGCCGACGCCGTGGTGCACATGGGCAAGCACGGCACGATGGAGTGGCTGCCGGGCAAGGGCCTGGGCCTGTCGGCCGGCTGCGCCCCGGACGCGGTGCTGGGCGATCTGCCGCTGGTCTACCCGTTCATCGTCAACGACCCCGGCGAGGGTACCCAGGCCAAGCGCCGCGGCCACGCCACGGTCGTCGACCACCTGGTGCCGCCGATGGCGCGCGCCGACTCCTACGGCGACCTGGCCAAACTGGAGCAGTTGCTGGACGAGTACGCGCTGGTGAGCGATCTGGACCCGGCCAAGGCCCCGGCCGTGCGCAGCCAGATCTGGACGCTGGTGCGGGCCGCCGAGCTCCACCACGACCTGCGTGTGGAGGAGCAGCCGGACGAGGACGAGTTCGACGAGTTCGTCATGCACATCGACGGCTGGCTGTGCGAGATCAAGGATGTGCAGATCCGCGACGGCCTGCATGTGCTGGGCGGCGGCCCGGTGGGCGAGCCGCGCGTCAACCTGGTGCTGGCGGTGCTGCGTTCGGCCCAGGTGTGGGGCGGGGTCGGCGGCGCGCTGCCGGGCCTGCGGGCGGTGCTGGCCGAACACGTGGGGCTGGTGGAGTCCGAACTGCTGGCCGGGCCGGGGGCGCGGATCGAGGTGCCCGGGGCGCTGACCGCGCTCGCGGACGGGCCCGCCCGTACCGCCTCCGACGCGGTGGACCTGCTGGAGCATCTGGCGCGGCGGCTGGTGGAGTCGATGGAGGCCCGCGGCTGGGCGCGCGAGGCGGCCCCGAAGGTGGTCCGCGAGGTGATGGAGGCCGAACTGCCGGGCGCGGTGCGTGTTCTGGAGTTCGCCGCGGACGAGGTCGTGCCCCGGCTGGAGCGCACCACCGACGAGATCGGCAACGTGCTGCACGCGCTGGCCGGCGGCTATGTGCCCGCCGGCCCCTCCGGCTCGCCCACCCGCGGTCTGGTCAACGTGCTGCCGACGGGGCGGAACTTCTACTCCGTGGACCCCAAGGCGATCCCGTCCAGGCTGTCGTGGGACGTCGGCAGCGCGCTGGCGGACTCCCTGCTGGCCCGGCACCTGGCCGACCACGGCGAGTACCCGAAGTCGGTGGGCCTGACGGTGTGGGGCACCTCCTGCATGCGCACCCAGGGCGACGACATCGCGGAGATCCTGGCGCTGCTGGGCTGCCGTCCGGTGTGGGACGACGCCTCCCGGCGGGTGACGGGCTTCGAGATCGTGCCCCTTGAGGAGCTGGGCCGGCCGCGCATCGACGTCACCGTCCGCATCTCCGGCTTCTTCCGGGACGCCTTCCCGCACGTGGTGGCACTGGTGGACGACGCGGTGCGGGCGGTGGCGGAGCTGGACGAGCCCGCCGAGTCCAACCATGTGAGGGCCCACGCCGACGAGGACACCGCCGCGCACGGCGACCGGCGCCGGGCCACGGCGAGGATCTTCGGCTCCAAGCCGGGCGCGTACGGGGCCGGGCTGCTGCCGCTGATCGACGCCCGCAACTGGCGCTCGGACGCGGACCTGGCCGAGGTGTACGCGGTCTGGGGCGGCTACGCGTACGGGCGTGGGCTGGACGGCCGCCCGGCGCGCGGCGACATGGAGACGGCGTTCCGCCGCATCCAGGTGGCGGCCAAGAACGTCGACACCCGCGAGCACGACATCGCCGACGCCGACGACTACTTCCAGTACCACGGCGGCATGGTGGCGATGGTGCGCCACCTGACCGGGGACTCCCCGGAGGCTTACGTGGGCGACTCGGCCGTCCCCGACCAGGTGCGGACGCGGACGCTGGGCGAGGAGACCCACCGGGTCTTCCGGGCGCGGGTGGTCAATCCCCGCTGGATGGCGGCGATGCGGCGGCACGGTTACAAGGGCGCCTTCGAGATGGCCGCGACCGTCGACTACCTCTTCGGCTACGACGCGACGGCCGGGGTCGTGGACGACTGGATGTACCGGCGGCTCGCGGCCGAGTACGTCTTCGACGAGACCAACCAGGAGTTCATGAAGCGCTCCAACCCGTGGGCGCTGCGGGGCGTGACCGAGCGGCTGCTGGAGGCCGCCGACCGCGGGCTGTGGGCCGAGCCGGAAGCGGAGACCCTGGAGCGGCTGCGCGAGATCTACCTCGAACTCGAGGGCGACCTGGAGAGCGGTTCCGACGATCTGGAGGGCGACGCGTGACCACCACCGCGAACACGACCACGGCCACGGCCGACGCGAACACGACCGCCTACCCGTTCACCGCCATCGTCGGCATGGACGACCTGCGGCTGGCGCTGCTGCTGAACGCGGTCTCGCCGGCCGTCGGCGGCGTCCTGGTGCGCGGTGAGAAGGGCACGGCCAAGTCCACCGCGGTACGGGCCCTGGCGGCGCTGATGCCGCCGGTCGAGACCGTGCCCGGCTGCCGCTTCTCCTGCGATCCGCGCCGCCCCGACCCGGCCTGCCCGGACGGGCCGCACGGGCCGGGCCCGGGCGAGAGCCGGCCGGCCCGGATGGTGGAGCTGCCGGTGGGCGCCTCCGAGGACCGGCTCGTCGGATCGCTGGACATCGAGCGGGCCCTGTCCGAGGGAGTGAAGGCCTTCGAGCCGGGGCTGCTGGCGCAGGCCCACCGGGGCGTCCTCTACGTGGACGAGGTCAACCTGCTGCAGGACTTCCTCATCGACTCGCTCCTGGACGCCGCCGCGATGGGCGTGGTCCACATCGAGCGCGAGGGCGTCTCGGTGCGGCACTCCTCCCGCTTCCTGCTGGTGGGGACGATGAACCCCGAGGAGGGCGAGCTGCGCCCGCAGCTGCTGGACCGCTTCGGGCTGACCGTGGAGGTGGCCGCCTCCCGGGAGACCGGCGAGCGGATGGAGGTCGTGCGGCGGCGCCTGGCCTACGAGGAGGATCCGGCGGCCTTCGCCGCCCGCTGGGCCGCTGAGGAGAGCGGGCTGCGGGAGCGGATCGCGGCCGCGCGGGCACTGCTGCCCGGGGTGAGGCTGGGCGATGCCGCACTGCGGCAGATCGCCGCCACCTGCGCGGCCTTCGAGGTGGACGGGATGCGGGCCGACATCGTGATGGCGCGTACCGCCACCGCGCTGGCGGCCTGGGCGGGGCGCACCGACGTGTCGGCCGAGGACGTACGGCGGGCGGCGCTGCTGGCCCTGCCGCACCGCAGGCGCCGCAACCCCTTCGACGCACCGGGCCTGGACGAGGACAAGCTCGACGAGACGCTGCGGCAGAGCGGCGGTGCGGGGGACGGCGGTTCGGACGACGGCCCGGACGACGAGCCGGACCCGGACGAGCCGGACCCGGACGGGCCGGGCGGCGGCCCCGGGGGCGGGGACGGCGGCGGGCAGCCGCCGCAGGACGGCTCGCCGGAGCGGTCCGGCTCGCCCGAGCCATCCCTTCCCGGGCAGTCGCGCGGCGGGGAGGACGCCGGACCGGAGCAGGGCGGTGAACAGGGCGGTGAACGAAGCGGCGGACCGGGCGGCGGCGAGCAGGCCCCCGCCCGCGCCGGTGAACCGTTCCGCGCCCGCGCCCTGCACGTACCGGGTGTGGGCGAGGGCGCGGCGGGGCGGCGCTCACGCGCCCGGACCGCGCAGGGGCGCACCACCGGCGCCCGCCGGCCGCAGGGTGCGCTGTCCCGGCTGCACCTGGCCGCGACCGTACGGGCGGCCGCCCCGCACCAGCGGACGCGGGGCCGCTCCGGACCGGGGCTGCTGGTGCGCCGGGAGGATCTGCGCGAGGCGGTGCGCGAGGGCCGGGAGTCCAACCTCGTGCTGTTCGTCGTGGACGCCTCCGGCTCGATGGCCGCGCGGCGGCGGATGGGCGCGGTCAAGGGCGCGGTGCTGTCGCTGCTGCTGGACGCCTACCAGCGCCGCGACAAGGTCGGCCTGGTCTCCTTCCGCGGCTCGGGCGCCGAGGTGGCCCTGCCCCCGACCTCGTCGGTGGAGGCCGCCGCGGCGCGTCTGGAGTCGCTGCCGACCGGCGGCCGCACCCCGCTGGCCGCCGGCCTGCTGAAGGCCCGCGACGTACTGCGGACCGAGCGGCTGCGCGACCCCTCGCGGCGCCCGCTGCTGGTCGCCGTCACCGACGGGCGGGCGACGGGCGGCCCGCAGCCGGTGGTACGCGCCCGGCAGGCCGCGCGGCTGCTGGCCGCCGACGGCACCGCCTCGGTGGTGGTCGACTGCGAGTCCGGGCCGGTGCGGCTCGGGCTGGCCGGCGCGCTCGCCGCCGAACTGGGCGGCCCCGCCGTGACGCTGGAGGAGCTGCGCGCCGACACCGTCACCGGGCTCGTCCGCTCCCTGCAGGCCCCCGGCCGCACTCACAGGATCACCCGCGAGAACACCGACAGGAGGGCCGCGTAGTGCCGAAAGGACAGCCGAGTGTCGTCCCCGACGACGGCCTCACCACACGCCAGCGCCGCAACCGCCCGCTGCTGGCGGTCCACACCGGCACCGGCAAGGGCAAGTCGACGGCCGCCTTCGGACTGGCGCTGCGCGCCTGGAACCAGGGCTGGCCGATCGGGGTGTTCCAGTTCGTGAAGTCCGCCAAGTGGCGGGTCGGCGAGGAGCGGGCGCTGCGCGTGCTGGGCGCGAGCGGCGAGGGCGGCACCGTGGCCTGGCACAAGATGGGCGAGGGCTGGTCGTGGGTGCAGCGCGGCATCGAGTCCTCCGAGGAGGCGGCGCGCGAGGGCTGGGAGCAGGTCAAGCGCGATCTGGCGGCCGAGACCTACCGGCTGTACGTACTGGACGAGTTCGCCTACCCGATGCACTGGGGCTGGGTGGACACCGGCGAGGTGGTCGAGGTGCTGCGGACCCGTCCCGGCGTCCAGCATGTGGTGATCACCGGGCGGAACGCCCCGGAGGAACTGATCGCCGCCGCCGACCTGGTGACGGAGATGACCAAGGTCAAGCACCCGATGGACGCCGGCCAGAAGGGCCAGCGGGGCATCGAGTGGTGATCGGATCGTGAGTACCGCGCTTCCCCGGCTGGTCGTGGCCGCGCCCTCCTCCGGCAGCGGCAAGACCACCGTCGCCACCGGTCTGATGGCCGCCTTCGCGGCGGCCGGGCTGGAGGTCTCCCCGCACAAGGTGGGCCCGGACTACATCGACCCGGGCTACCACGCGCTGGCCACCGGCCGCCCCGGTCGCAACCTCGACGCGTACCTGTGCGGCCCGGATCTGGTCGCGCCGCTGTTCCTGCACGGGGCGGCCGGTGCGGACGTGGCCGTGGTCGAGGGCGTGATGGGGCTGTACGACGGGGCCGCGGGCCTCGGTGAGCTCTCCTCGACCGCGCAGGTGGCCAAGCTGCTGCGGGCGCCGGTGGTGCTGGTGGTGGACGCCTCCTCGCAGTCGCGTTCGGTGGCGGCGCTGGTGCACGGCTTCGCGTCCTGGGACCCGGAGGTCCGCGTCGCGGGGGTGATCCTCAACAAGGTGGCCTCCGACCGCCACGAGGAGCTGCTGCGCGAGGCGCTGGACGCCTGTGGGGTGCCGGTGCTGGGCGTGCTGCGCCGGGCGCCGCTGGTGCACACCCCCTCGCGCCATCTGGGACTGGTGCCGGTCGCCGAGCGGCGGGCGGAGGCGACCGGGGCGGTGGCGGAGCTGGCGGAGCGGGTGCGGTCCGGCTGCGATCTGAGGGCGCTGCTCGCCCTGGCGCACTCCGCGCCGCCGCTGCCTCAGGAGCCGTGGGCACCGCCCGTTCCCGCGAGCCGGCCGCACGGGCGCCCGGTGGTGGCCGTCGCGGGTGGAGCCGCGTTCACCTTCTCCTACGCCGAGCACACCGAGCTGCTGCGGGCGGCGGGCGCGGACGTGGCCGTCTTCGACCCGCTGCGGGACACCGCGCTGCCGCCGGGCACGGCCGGGCTGGTCCTGGGCGGCGGGTTCCCGGAGGTGTACGCGCCGGAGCTGTCGGCGAACGAGCCGCTGCGCCGGGCGGTGGCGGAACTGGCCGCGTCGGGGGCGCCGGTCGCCGCCGAGTGCGCCGGACTGCTTTACCTGAGCAGGGAGTTGGACGGTGTGCCGATGTGCGGGGTGCTCGACGCCACCGCCCGGATGACCGACCGGCTCACCCTCGGCTACCGCGAGGCGGTGGCGGTCGGCGACAGCGTCCTGGCCGCCGCGGGGACGCGGATGCGCGGCCACGAGTTCCACCGCACGGCGGTGGAACCCGGAGCGGGTGGGCCGGGCGCCGGGAGGCCGGAGGCCGAGGCCGCGCCGGCATGGGGGCTGACCTCGCACGGCTCCCGGCCCGGGCGCCGGGTCGAGGGTTTCGTGAAGGACGGCGTACATGCCTCGTATCTGCATGTGCACTGGGCCGCCGAGCCGTCCGTGGCCCGGCGTCTCGTCGGAAGCTGTGTCGAAGGGTGTGCGGCGTGAACGGTAGCGGCGGTGAGGTGCGGGAGACCGGCGGGCCACGGCTCGTCGGCGTCGGGGTGGGCCCCGGCGACCCGGACCTGGTGACGGTCAGGGGCGTCAAGGCGCTGCGCTCGGCGGACGTGGTGGTGGTGCCCGTGATGGAGGGCAGCGGTACGGGGCGCGCCGAGGCCACCGTCCTGCACTACGTGTCGCGCGAGCGGATCGTGCGGGTGGTCTTCGCGCTCAACGAGCGTGAGGACCGCACCCGCCGGGAGGCGGCGTGGGACGCGGCGGGCGAGCGCGTCGCCGGGCTGCTGCGCGCCCACGGCTCGGTGGCGTTCGCGACCATCGGCGACCCGAACGTCTACTCCACCTTCACCTATCTCGCCCAGACCGTCGGCGCCCTGGTGCCGGAGGCGGTCGTGGAGACCGTGCCGGGCATCACCGCGATGCAGGATCTGGCCGCGCGCGGCGGGGCGGTGCTCACCGAGGGGACGGAGCCGCTGACGCTGGTGCCGGTGACGGCCGGGACGGCGGTGCTCCGGCAGGCTCTGGAGGGGCCGGGGACGGTGGTGGCCTACAAGTTCGGGCGGCGGGCGCGCGAGGTCGCCGCCGCGCTGCGCGCCACGGGCCGTACCGAGGGCGCGGTGTGGGGCTCGGCGCTGGGGCTGCCGCAGGAGTCGATCCGGCCGGCGGCCGATCTGGAGGCCGCCCTGGGGACCGGCCCGGCCGCCGGGGGCACCGAACTCCCCTATCTGTCCACGCTCATCGCCCCCGCCCGCAGGGAGAACCGAGGAGGCAAGCTGTGACCGCCGTAAACGCAGCCACGACCACCGGCGGAACCGAAGCCACAACCACCGCCGGGACCGCAGGGGCAGCCGGAGCCGAACGGACCGCCGGAGACCCGGGGAAGGTGACCATCGTGGGCGCCGGACCCGGCGCCGCCGATCTGCTCACCTTCCGCGCCGCCCGCGCCATCGCCGAGGCCGACATCGTGGTGTGGGCGGCCAGCCTGGTGCGCGAGGAGGTCCTCGAACACGCCCGCGAGGACGCGGAGGTCCTGGACTCGGCCTCGATGTCCCTGGAGGACGTGATCGCCGTCTACGGGCGCGCGGCCCGCGAGGGACTCAAGGTGGCGCGCGTCCACTCCGGCGATCCGGCTCTGTGGGGCGGCACCCAGGAGCAGGTGGACCGCTGCGCGGAGCTGGGCGTCGAGGTGGAGATCGTCCCCGGAGTGTCGTCGTTCTCGGCGGTGGCGGCCATCGCGGGGCGGGAGCTGACGATCCCGGAGGTCGCCCAGTCGGTGATCCTCACCCGGCTCGGCGGCGGCAAGACGCCGATGCCGCCGGGCGAGGAGGTGCGGGAGTTCGCCCGGCACGGCACGACCATGGCGGTCTTCCTGTCGGCGGCGCGCTCCGGGCAGCTGGCGGTGGAGCTGCTGGAGGGCGGTTATCCGACCGACACCCCGGTGGTGATCGCCCACCAGGCGACCTGGCCGGAGGAGCTGGTGCTGCGCTGCACGGTGGGGACCCTGGAGGAGACCGTCAAGGAGCACCGGCTGTGGAAGCACACCCTGTTCCTCGTCGGCCCGGCGCTGTCCGCCTCCGGCACCCGCTCGCACCTGTACCACCCCGGGCACTTCCACGGGCACCGCCGTGCGCGGCCGGAGGCCCGCCGGGCGCTGCGCGCGGCCCGGGAGAGCCGGGAGGCCCAGGGTGGCCGGGAGGTTCGCGGACAGGCCGGTGAGCAGGACGCCGGGCCGGCCGGCCGGGAGGCGGCGGGCCGTGTCTGAGGAACCGGAGCACGGGCCCGCCCCGGGACCGAAGCTGCGGGAGCCGGACCTGCCGCGCACCGCCAAGCAGCGGCCGAAGGCACTGCGCACCGGCTGGACGACCGGCACCTGCGCCTCGGCGGCGGCCCGCGCCGCCGCGCTGCACCTGGTCACGGGCGAGCCCCAGCCGTGGGTGGAGGTCGCGCTGCCCTCGGGGCGGCGGGTGACCTTCGCCGTGGAGCGCTCGGCCGAGCTGCGGCCGGGCCGCACCGAGGCGGTGGTGGTCAAGGACGCGGGCGACGACCCGGACGTCACCCACGGTTCGCATCTGACCGCCACGGTGAGCTGGCGCGGCGAGCCGGGCATCGAGCTGCACGGCGGCGTCGGCGTCGGCGTCGTCACCCGGCCGGGGCTCGGCCTGGAGGTGGGCGGCCCGGCGATCAACCCGGTGCCCCGCGTCATGATCAGCCAGGCGGTGGGCGAGGTCGTCGACACCTCGGAGCGCGGCGTGGACGTCACCATCAGCGTGCCCGACGGGGAGAAGCGCGCCCGCAGGACCACCAACGCCCGGCTCGGCATCCTCGGCGGCATCTCCATCCTGGGGACGACCGGGATCGTCCGGCCGTTCTCGACGGCCTCGTGGCGGGCGAGCGTGGAGCAGGCCGTGTCGGTGGCCGCCGCGCAGGGCGTCCCGGCCGTGGTGCTGTGCACCGGCGGGCGCACCGAGAAGGGCGCCATGGAACTGCTGCCCGATCTGCCCCCGGTGGCCTTCATCGAGGTCGGCGACTTCACGGGCGCCGCGCTGCGGCGGGCGGTGGAGCACGGTGTGGGCCGGGTGGTGTTCGTCGGCATGGTGGGGAAGCTGACCAAGCTGGCCTCCGGGGTGCTGATGACGCACTACACGCGGTCGAAGGTGGACACGTCCGTCCTGGCCGACATCACCCGCGCGGTGGGCGGCGCGGAAGCGTCGGCGGCCGAGGTCGCGGCGGCGAACACCGCCCGCCACGCGTACGAGCTGTGGGACGCGGCGGGGCTGCTGCAGTCGGCCGCGCCTGAGTTGTGCCGCCGGGTGGTGGAGGTACTGGAGCGCTTCACCGACCACCGGATCACCGCGGAGGCGGCCATGGTGGACTTCACCGGCCGCACGGTGGTCGCCCTGTGCTCCGACGACGGGGGGCTGCTGCCGTGATCACGGTCGTGGGCACGGGCACGGGCACGGGCACGGGGGCGGAGGCCGGGGCCTTCGGGGCCGGCCCGCCGTCCTGGCGGGGAGTCCGCCTGGCCGTGGGAGCGCGCCGCCATCTGGAGGCGGCCGGCCCTCCCCCCGGGGTACGGCGCGTGGTCCTGGGGCCGCTCGCCCCCGCGCTGGACGCCGTCGAACGCCATCTGTCCGAGGACGGCGGGCCGGTGGTGGTGCTCGCCTCCGGCGATCCGGGGTTCTTCGGGATCGTCCGCTCGCTGGCCGAACGCTTCGGCGCGCACGCCCTGGACGTACGGCCCACCGCGCCGTCCGTCGCGGTGGCCTTCGCCCGCGCCGGACTGCCGTGGGACGACGCCGCCGTGGTCAGCGCGCACGGACGCGACCCGCGCACCGCCGTCAACGTCTGCCGCGCACACCCCAAGACCGCCGTGCTCACCGGCCCCGGCGCGGGACCCGCCGAGCTGGGCGCCGCCCTGGCCGCCACCGGGCTGCCGCGCACGCTGGTGGTGGCGAGCGCGCTGGGCACGGCGGGTGAGCGCGTCGAGCGCCTCTCCCCCGCCGAGGCCGCCACCCGCACCTGGCCCGGCGAGGTCAGCGTGGTGCTGTGCCTGGACACCTCCCGCGCTCTGGCCCCCGCGCCCCTGGCGCTCGCCGGGCCGCGGCGCCCGCCCGCCGGCTGGGCGCTGCCGGAGGACGCCTTCGCACACCGCGACTCGATGATCACCAAGTACGAGGTGCGGGCCCTGGCGCTGGCCCGGCTCGGGCCGCGCCCGGGCGACCTGGTCTGGGACGTCGGGGCGGGCTCAGGCTCCGTCGCCGTGGAGTGCGCCCGCCTGGGCGCGGCGGCCGTCGCCGTGGAGCGCACCGCAGACGGCGCCGAACGCTGCCGCGCCAACGCCGCGGCCCACGGTGTGGACCTCCAGACCGTGCACGGCACGGCCCCCGGCGTCCTCGCCGAACTGCCCGAGCCCGACGCCGTGTTCGTCGGCGGCGGGGGGCGGGAGCTGGAGGCGATCGTGGCCGCCTGCGCGCTCCGCGCCCGCCGTACGGTCGTCGTCACGCTCGCCGCGCTGGACCGCGTACCGGCGGTGCGGGCCGCGCTCGGCGCCGCCGGTCTGGCCGCCGACGGCGTGCTGCTGCAGTCCTCCCGGCTGGCTCCCCTGCCCGGCGATGTGGTGCGGCTCGCCGCCGGCAATCCCGTCTTCGTCCTGTGGGGCACCCGCCCCGGCACCGAAGGAGCATCCTCGTGAACGCCCCGAACGCCCCGAACGCCCCGGCCGGTCTGATCGGCCTCGTCTCCGCCACCGCCGCGGGGCGGCGCGCCCGCGACCGCCTGGCGGCCGCCTGGCCGGGGGCCGTCCGCGTCTACGGCACCGGCGGCGAAGGCGGCGCCGACGGCGCCGGCACCGTCCGCGAGGCCGTCACCCGCGCCTTCGCCGAGTGCGACCGCCTCGTCTGCTTCCTCGCCACCGGCGCGACCGTACGCCTGATCGCCCCGCTGCTGGCGGACAAGGCGGACGACCCGGGCGTGGTGTGCGTGGACGAGGCGCAGCAGTACGCCGTGGCACTGCTGGGCGGCCACGCGGGCGGCGCGAACGACCTGGCGCACGCGGTGGCCGAGGTCCTGCCCGGCTGCCGTCCCGTCGTCACCACCGCCACCGACGCCACGGGCGTCCCCGGTCTGGACACCCTCGGTCTGCCCGTCGAGGGCTCCGTCGCGGCGGTGTCGCGGGCGGTCCTCGACGGCGAGCCCGTCCGTCTGGTGCGTCATCACGTCCTCCCCCTCCCCGCACTGCCACCCAACGTAACCGAGACCACCGACAACGACACGGAGAGCGACGGAAGGGACGGCGGGAACAGCGGGGAAGGCGCGGACGGCGGGTACACCCTGCTGGTCACCGACCGGGCCGTGGCGCCCGGCGACCGCACGGCCGTCCTGCGCCCGCCGACCCTCGCCGTCGGCGTCGGCGCCAGCCGGGGAGCACCCGCCGAGGAGGTCGCCGCCCTGGTCGGGCAGGCCCTCGCCGACGCCGGCCTGTCGCCGCTGTCCGTCACCGAGCTGGCCACCGTCGAGGCCAAGGCCGGTGAGGAGGGCATCGTGGAGACGGCCCGGCGTCTGGGCGTACCGCTGCGGACGTACCCCGCCGGCGAGCTGGCCGCCGTGCCCGTGCCCCACCCCTCCGACGCGCCGCTGACCGCCGTGGGCACCCCGAGCGTGGCGGAGGCCGCCGCGCTGCTCGCCTGCGGCGAGGACGCCGAACTGGTCGTGCCCAAGCGGAAGTCCGCCCCCGAGGGGCGCGCGGCGATGGCGACCTGCGCCGTGGCGCGGCGGCGCCCCCGCGGGCGACTGGCCGTCGTCGGGCTCGGGCCCGGCGCCCGCGACCTGCTCACCCCGCGCGCCCGCGACGAGCTGCGCCGCGCCTCGGTGGTCGTCGGCCTCGACCAGTACGTGGACCAGATCCGCGACCTGCTGCGCCCGGGCACCCGTGTGCTGGAGTCCGGTCTCGGCGCGGAGGAGGAGCGGGCCCGCACCGCCGTGGCCGAGGCCCGCGCGGGCCGCGCGGTGGCACTGATCGGCAGCGGCGACGCGGGGGTGTACGCGATGGCCTCGCCCGCCCTGGCCGAGGCGTCCGCCGACATCGACGTGGTCGGCGTCCCCGGCGTCACCGCGGCGCTCGCCGCCGCCGCGCTGCTGGGCGCGCCGCTGGGCCACGACCACGTCTCGATCAGCCTGTCGGACCTGCACACGCCCTGGGAGGTGATCGAGCGCCGGGTCCGGGCGGCGGCCGAGTCCGATCTGGTGGTGACGTTCTACAACCCCCGCAGCCGGGGCCGCGACTGGCAGCTTCCCAAGGCGCTCGCCCTGCTGGCCGGGCACCGCGCCCCGCACACCCCGGCCGGGGTCGTGCGCAACGCCTCGCGCCCCGGCGAGCGCACCACCGTGACCACCCTCGGCGAACTCGATCCGGCCTCGGTCGACATGATGACGGTGGTGACCGTCGGCAACACCGCCACCCGCACCGTGGCCGGCCGTATGGTCACCCCGCGCGGCTACCGCTGGCAGGAGTCCCGGTGACCGCGCCCGCGACCCCGGTCCCGCCCGCGGCCGCGACCGCCCCCGTCTCCGTCACCTCCCGCTGCGCGGGCTGCGGCGCCTGCCTGCTGACCTGCCCCGTCCACGCGATACGTCCGCTGGGCGGCAGGCTGCTGGTGCGGGCCGAGCTGTGCACCGGCTGCCTTGAGTGCGTCGAGGTGTGCCCGGTCGACGCCGTCGAGGAGACCCCCGTACGCGACCCCCAGGAGCCGTCGTGACGCCTTCCACGCCCCGCACCGTCCACCCCATCGAGGAGGAGTCGTACCGCATCCTGCGCTCGCGGCTGGACACCTCCCACCTCCCGCCGCTGACCCGGGCCGTGGTGGAACGGGTGATCCACTCCAGTGCCGACCCGGCGTACGCCGGGGACCTGGTCACCGACGAGAGCGCGCTGCGCGCCGCCCACACCGCGCTGCACGCCGGTGCGCCGGTCGTGGCGGACGTCGAGATGGTCGCCGCCGGGATCACCCGCCGCGAGACGGTGTGCCGGCTCGCCGACGCCCGCGCGACGGGCGGCCTGACCCGCTCCGCGCACGCTGTGCGGCTGGCCTACGAGCAGGTGGGGGCGGGCGCGGTGTGGGTGGTCGGCTGTGCGCCCACCGCCCTGTTCGAACTGCTCGCCCTGGACGCGGACCCGGCCCTGGTCATCGGCCTGCCCGTCGGCTTCGTCGGCGCGGCCGAGAGCAAGGCGGCGCTGCGCGCCAGCGGCCTGCCGGCCGTCAGCAACGTCTCGGAGAAGGGCGGCAGCGCGGTGGCCGCGGCCGCCCTCAACGCCCTTCTGTACACCCCGGCCGGCGCCGCACAGCACGCCGGCGCCGCCGACCCCCGTACCGCCCCCGCCACATCCAAGGAGAAGACCCAGTGACCAGCCCGCCCGCCCTGCTCCTCGTCGGCCACGGCACCCGTGACGACGCCGGCGCCGAGGCGTTCCGCTCCTTCGTGCGCGACCTCGGCGAGCGGCGGCCCGGCCTCCCCGTCGCGGGAGGCTTCATCGAACTGTCCCCGCCGCCGCTCGCCGAAGCCGTCGCCGGGCTGGCCGGGGAGGGCGTGCGGAGATTCGCCGCCGTCCCGCTGATGCTGGTGTCGGCCGGGCACGCCAAGGGCGACATCCCGGCCGCCCTGGCCCGCGAGGAGCAGCGCCACCCGGGCACCACCTACGCCTACGGCCGCCCCCTCGGCCCCCACCCGGCGCTGCTGAACGTGCTGGAGCGCCGGGTGGACGAGGCGCTGCGCGGGGCGCGCGAGGGGGCCGCCCCGAACAGCCGCGCCGACCGCGCCGACCGCGCCGGCACCACGGTGCTGCTGGTGGGCCGCGGTTCCACCGACCCGGACGCCAACGCCGAGGTGCACAAGGCGGCCCGGCTGCTGTGGGAGGGGCGCGGCTACGCGGGCGTGGAGACGGCGTTCGTCTCGCTGGCCGCCCCCGACGTCCCCGCCGGCCTGGACCGCTGCCGGATGCTGGGCGCCCGCCGGATCGTGGTGCTGCCGTACTTCCTGTTCACCGGCATCCTGCCGGACCGGGTGCGGGAGCAGACGGAGGGCTGGGCCGCGGCGCATCCGGAGACCGAGGTGCTCTCGGCCGATGTCATCGGCCCCACCGACGAGTTGGCGGAGCTGGTCTGGGAGCGCTACACGGAGGCCGTTCAGGGCGATCTGCGGATGAACTGCGACTCGTGCGTCTACCGCGTCGCGCTGCCCGGCTTCGAGGAGAAGGTGGGCATGCCCCAGCGGCCCCACCACCACCCGGACGACGACGGACACGGCCACGGGCACGGCCACCACCATCACCACAATGGTGGCCATGCACACGCCCACTGAACCCCTGGATCCCCTCCGGGCCCCGCAGGCCGCGCACGACCTGCGCCACCACGGCGACGCGGAGGTGCGCGGCGCCGGTGCGGATCTGGTGGATCTCGCGGTCAACGTCCGCGCCGGCACACCCCCCGCATGGCTGAGGGAGCGGGTGGCCGCCTCGCTCGGCACGCTGGCCGCCTACCCCGACGGGCGGGCGGCCCGGCGGGCGGTGGCGGCCCGGCACGGGCTGCCACCGGAGTGTGTGCTGCTGACGGCGGGCGCGGCGGAGGCGTTCGTCCTGCTCGCCCGGTTCCTGCCCCCGCCCGGCTCGGACGCCTGGCGCGGGGGCGGCCCGGTCGTGGTGCATCCGCAGTTCACCGAGCCGGAGGCCGCCCTGCTGGACGCGGGCCACCGGGTGGAACGCGTCGTCCTGGGCGAAGGGGACGGCTTCCGCCTCGATCCCGCCCGCGTTCCGGCCTCGGCCGCCACGGTGGTCGTCGGCAACCCCACCAATCCCACCTCCGTGCTGCATCCGGCCTCCGCCCTGGCGGCGCTGGCGCGGCCGCGCCGGACCCTGGTGGTGGACGAGGCGTTCATCGACGCGGTGCCGGGTGAACGCGAGTCCCTGGCCGGGCTGGTGACCGAGCTCCCCGGCCGCACCGTGGTGCTGCGCAGCCTCACCAAGACCTGGGGGCTGGCGGGGCTGCGCATCGGCTATGTGCTCTCCGACCCGGAGACCGTCGCCGCACTGGCGCGGCACCAGCCGCTGTGGCCGGTCTCCTCCCCCGCGCTCGCCGCGGCCGAGGCGTGCTGCGAGCCCGCGGCCCTGGCCGAGGCGGAGCGGGCGGCCCGGCGGACCGCCGCCGACCGGGCCCATCTGCTCGGCAGGCTGGCGGAGTTCGGCGAGCTGGCACAGGCGACGGCGGACCCGCGGGCGCCCTTCGTCCTGGTGCGGCACGCGGATGCGGCCGGGCTGCGGGAGCGGCTGCGCGCGGAGAGCATCGCGGTACGCCGCGGGGATACCTTCCCCGGCCTGGACGCCCGGTGGCTGCGGCTGGCCGTACGCGACCGGGCGACGACCGACCGCCTGGTGCGGACGCTGGCCGCCCTCGGGGTGCGCTGACACGCGAAACGGCGGCGAGCCCCCACTCGGGGTCCCACCGCCGCTCACCGCCGCCGGTCCGGCCCCGGGGCCGGACCGGCGGCGTTCGGGTCAGGCGTCGGCCGCGCCGGAGGCACGGCGGCGGCGCAGCATCAGCAGCCCGCCGCCCGCGGCCACGAGCGCCAGGGCTCCGCCAGCCACGTACGGCGTGGCCGAACTGCTGCCGGTCTCGGCGAGGTTGCCGGTGGGCTTCTCGCCGGACGACTCCGAACCGGTCTGCGGCTGCGGGTCGTTCCCCTTGCCGTCGGTGGAACCGTCGGAACCGGCCGAGCCGGCCGAGCCGGCCGAGCCGCTGTCACCACCGGTGGAGCCCTCGGTCGAGCCCCCGGTGGAACCACCGCTGCCGCCGGTGCCGCCGGTGGAGCCCCCGTCGGCGGAACCGCCACCGGTGGAGCCCCCCTCGGTGGAACCGGTGGACCCTCCCTCGGTGGAACCGCCGTTTCCGCCGGTGGAGCCGCCGTTGTCGCCGCCCCCGCCGCCGGGCGTCTCGCAGGACGCCTCCACCAGGGTCACCCGGCCCTTGACCTCGGCCACGCCCAGGTTCGCCGGGTTCACCGCGACGTCCAGCCTCAGTGCGGTGGCGGCGGCCGTACGGGCGGTGGTCACGGTCTCGGCCAGCTTCAGCTCGACCGTGCCCACGCCGTCCACCCGGACCGAGGTGGTGCCGCCGGCCTTCACCGCGACCTTCTCGCCGAGCACCTCGACCCTGCCGACGAACAGGGACCGCGCGGTCGGCTCGGCACCGGCCTCGCACACGGCCTCGGAGGTGACCTTCTCGACGTAGACGAGCGGCTTCGTACCAGGGATCCTCTTCGCCATCCCGGGCAGGTACACCTTGGCCTCGGCCAGGTTGGAGTACCCCTCGGCCCTCTCCTCCCCCACTGTCGCCCTCGAGGTGGCGGCCTTCGCGTCCAGCATGGTGAACGGCTTGCCGCCGTGCACGCCGTCCACGCGGGCCTCCAGCAGGGTCTCCTCGGCGCTCCGGGGCGCCCGGACCGCGTTGAGCTCGGTCTTCAGCGGTACGGCGGCGCCTCCCTTGAGCAGAGAGAGCTCCAGGCTCGCCCGGAGTACGGCCGCGCTCGCCGAGCCCTCGTCGCCGGCGGCGTTCGCGGGCGCGGCGGTGACCCCCACCAGAGCGGCGGCGGCGAGCAGGCCGTAGACAGACTTGTTCACAGGTGAAACCCCCACGGATTGCATGACGTCACCGGCGGCCAATGGGGGACATCGCTCACACCGGTGACTGAGACCACGCCATTGTTGACCCACGTAGTGCGAAAGAGCGAACACACAGCGTTAGTTCACTCGAAAGAGTCACATCGGTCGCAGTTTTCGATTAGCGCATCATGGGTATCGCACCGCGCCTCCATGAGGCGGTCACACAGTCCCTTCCAGCCCTCCCGCCGCAGCCCCCGGCTCGCCTCACCGCACCCGGCGCCCCCTGAGCAGCACCGCCCGCGGCGCGGCCAGCACCCGTACGTCGGCCCGCGGGTCCGCCTCGTACACCACCAGATCGGCCTCGGCGCCCTCCTCCAGCCCCGGGCGCCCCAGCCAGGCGCGGGCCGCCCAGGTGGTCGCCGACAGGGCCTCCACCGGCGGGATGCCGGCCGCCACCAGCTCCGCGACCTCGTCGGCGACCAGCCCGTGGGGCAGCGAGCCGCCCGCGTCCGTGCCGACGAAGACCGGGATGCCCGCGTCGTACGCCGAGCGCACGGTGTCGTAGCGGCGCTCGTGGAGCCGCCGCATGTGGTCGGCCCAGCGCGGGAACCTCTTCTCGCCGCCCTCGGCGAGCCGGGGGAAGGTGGCGATGTTGACCAGGGTGGGGACGATGGCGACGCCCCGCTCGGCGAAGAGCGGGATGGTCTCCTCCGTCAGCCCGGTGGCGTGCTCGACGCAGTCGATCCCGGCCTCCACCAGATCGCGAAGCGACTCCTCGGCGAAGCAGTGGGCGGTGACCCGCGCGCCCTCCTCGTGGGCGGCGGCGATGGCGGCCTCCACCGCGCCGCGCGGCCAGCAGGCGGCCAGATCGCCCCGCTCCCGGTCTATCCAGTCGCCGACGAGCTTGACCCAGCCGTCGCCGCGCCGCGCCTCGCGCCGCACATAGGCCGCCAGGTCCCCGGGCTCGATCTCGTGGGCGTAGTTGCGGATGTAGCGGCGGGTGCGGGCGATGTGGCGGCCGGCCCGGATGATGCGCGGCAGGTCCTCGCGGTCGTCGATCCACCGGGTGTCGGCCGCCGAGCCCGCGTCCCGGATGAGCAGCGTCCCGGCGTCGCGGTCGGTGAGCGCCTGCTTCTCGCTGGTGGCGTCGTCGACGGCGCCGTGGGCGTCGAGTCCGACGTGGCAGTGCGCGTCCACCAGCCCGGGCAGCACCCAGCCCTCGACCGTGGCCGTCTCCAGGGGCCCGGTGGGCCGCTCGTAGGTGATCCGGCCGTCCACGACCCACATCTCGTCCCGGATGTCCTCGGGGCCGGGCCCGGTCAGGACCCGTCCCCGGATGTGGAAATTCCCGCGCTCGCTCATATGCCGCACTGTACGAGTCCCCTGTTACGCTCACGCAGCCGCAGGGGGTCGTGGCACACCACTTCACAGGATCCGTCGAGCCCTGAGGAGGCCGCGTGGACGCCCCCACCGAAGACTTCCAAGCCTTCTTCGACCGGCACTACGCCGACCTGTCCCGCTTCGCCTATCTGCTGCTGGGAGGCTCCGAGGGAGCCGACGACCTCGCCGCCGACGCACTCGTCGCGGTGTGGCGCCGATGGGACAGCGTGCGCGCCGGCGGGCATCCGCTGGCGTACGCGCGCAGCGTGGTCGCCGGCATGGCGCGTACCCGGCAGCGCAGCCTGCTGCGCGAGCGCCGCCGGATCGCCCTGTTCTGGTCGCACCGGCCCGACCGCATCGACGATCCGGACGTGCCGGCGGTGCTGGACGTGCGCGACGCGCTCGCCCGGCTGCCGCTGCGCAAGCGGGCGTGCGTGGTGCTGCGGCACGCCTTCGACCTGTCGGAGAAGGAGACCGCCCGCACACTGGGCATCTCGGTCGGCACCGTCAAGAGCCAGACCTCGCGTGCCATCGCCGAGCTGGAGCGGATGCTGGCGCCGGCCCGGACGGGTCCCGTCCGGGCGCACGGGACCGTACGAGCGCTGCGCGCCGGACCGGTGCCGGCGGAGGGAGGACTTCCGCCGAGTTCCCCGAAGAACCTCACGATCCGGTTTCACTGAGGTATCTTCCATGAATCAAAGATGAATTTACGGGCATCTCATCAGAATAGAATCCCGGACTTCTTATGCCCGCTCGCGCGAGGCTTAAACGCTAAGATTTGATATCGGCGAACCTCGTATTTCGGACACGTTCCGTGCTCGTTATGGATCTGTGACGGACTCAACACCGCTTCCCCTTTGCCCGGAAAATACGGGTCATACCAGGCATAACGCACCGCCCTTCGTGCGCGTGCGCACCCACGCGCGATAACACAGAACACGCACCTGCGTAACCCCTTACCTCGATGTGATTTGAGTTCGCTCTGGGTAAATTGGATTTGCATGACCGCCGCACAAGCAGACCATGCAGGTGCCCACAGAAAGACCGTCGAAATGCCGGAGGGACTGAAGCTCGACGCGCCCCGTGTGGAGGACGGCGCAGCGATCTGGCGGATCGCGCGCGACTCCCGGGTCCTCGACCTCAACTCCTCCTACAGCTACCTGCTGTGGTGCCGCGACTTCGCCGCCACCTCGGTGGTGGCGCGCGACGGCGCCGGTGAGCCGGTCGGTTTCATAACCGGCTACGTCCGGCCGCAGCACCCGCGGACCCTGGTCGTCTGGCAGGTCGCCGTCGACCACGGGCAGCGCGGACGCGGCCTCGCCGCGGCGATGCTCGACGGGCTGACCACCCGTGCCGCCGAGGAGCTGGGCATCGACGGGATCGAGACGACGATCACCCCTGACAACACCGCCTCCAACCGACTGTTCACCTCCTACGCCGAGCGCCACGGCGCGCCGGTGCGGCGCGAGGTCCTCTTCGAGGGCGCGCTGTTCCCGGAGGAGGGGCACGAGCCCGAGGTGCTGTACCGGATCGGGCCCGTCCCCACCCTGGCCTCCGCCGCACCTCCACCGGCCGCCGCCGGCGGCTGACCGCCGGGCGGCGCGCCGCACCGCGCCCCGGCACCCGGAAGACCTCTCACTCTCCTCCCGCAATCCATCTCCCAGGAGATCGCTGTGACCATGACCCAGCCCGACCTGAGCATCTTCCAGACCCTCGAATCGGAGGTGCGTAGCTACTGCCGCGGCTGGCCCACCGTCTTCGACCGGGCGCGTGGCAGCTACATGTACGACGAGGACGGCCACGCGTTCCTCGACTTCTTCGCCGGCGCCGGATCACTGAACTACGGCCACAACAACCCGGTGCTCAAACGCGCTCTGCTGGACTACCTGGAGCGCGACGGCGTCACCCACGGCCTGGACATGTCCACCACGGCCAAGCGCGCCTTCCTGGAGACCTTCCAGGAGGTGGTCCTGCGGCCGCGCGGCCTGGACCACAAGGTGATGTTCCCCGGCCCGACCGGCACCAACGCCGTCGAGGCGGCCCTGAAACTGGCCCGCAAGGTCAAGGGCCGGGAGTCGATCGTCTCCTTCACCAACGCCTTCCACGGCATGTCGCTGGGCTCCCTGGCCGTGACCGGCAACGCCTTCAAGCGCGCCGGCGCCGGCGTCCCCCTGGTCCACGGCACCCCGATGCCCTTCGACCGCTACCTCGACGGCAAGGTCGAGGACTTCCTGTGGTTCGAGCGACTGCTGGAGGACTCCGGCTCCGGCCTGAACCGCCCGGCCGCCGTGATCGTCGAGACGGTCCAGGGCGAGGGCGGCATCAACGTCGCCCGGGCCGAGTGGCTGCGCGCCCTGGCCGACCTGTGCAAGCGGCAGGACATGCTGCTGATCGTCGACGACATCCAGATGGGCTGCGGCCGCACCGGCGCCTTCTTCTCCTTCGAGGAGGCCGGCATCACCCCCGACATCATCACCGTCTCCAAGTCCATCAGCGGCTACGGGATGCCGATGGCGCTGACCCTGTTCCGGCCCGAGCTGGACGTGTGGGAGCCCGGCGAGCACAACGGCACCTTCCGCGGCAACAACCCCGCCTTCGTCACCGCCGCCGCCACCCTGAATACCTACTGGGCGGACGGGCAGATGGAGAAGCAGACGCTCGCCCGCGGCGAGCAGGTCGAAGCGGCCCTGCGCGCCATCGCCGCCGAGCACCCCGAGGAGGTGGCCGACGTCCGAGGCCGCGGCCTGGTGTGGGGCATGGAGTTCCACGACAAGGCCCGTGCCGGCTCCGTGGCCTCCCGCGCCTTCGAGCTCGGACTGCTCATCGAGACCTCCGGCCCCGAGAGCGAGGTCGTCAAGCTGCTTCCCGCGCTGACGATCTCCACCGAGGAGCTGGACGAGGGCCTGCGCATCCTGGCCCGCGCGGTCCGCGAGACCGCCTGACACCCGCGGCACCGCCCGTCCCCGGCGCCCGTCCGGCGCCGGGGGCGTCCGGTCGCCGCACGCACCACCCGAATGGCCCATCCCGCGGGTTTTCCCGCGGATGGGCCTCTGACCGGAAAGGCACCACTTCACCGTGATCGTCCGATCGCTACAGGAAATCGAGGACACCGACCGCCACGTCAGGTCCGCCTCCGGCACCTGGGAGAGCAAGAGGATCGTGCTCGCGAAGGAGCGTGTGGGCTTCTCGCTGCACGAGACCGTGCTCTATGCGGGCACGGAGACCTCGATGTGGTACGCCAACCACGTGGAGGCCGTCCTCTGCGTCGAGGGCGAGGCCGAGCTCACCAACGACGAGACCGGCGAGAAGCACTGGATCACCCCCGGCACCATGTACTTGCTGGACGGGCACGAGAAGCACACACTTCGTCCCAAGACGGATTTCCGTTGCGTCTGCGTCTTCAACCCGCCGGTCACCGGCCGTGAGGACCACGACGAGAACGGCGTCTACCCCCTGCTCACCGAACCGGACGAGAGCTGACGTACCGCACCGGCCGAGCCAGACCGGCCGGTGCGGACGGCAGCCGGGACCACACGGGAGGCCCTGGCGAGAGAACCCGCAGCGAAGCGGCCACACGCGGGTACAGGGCCGCACGATGAGGAGAGGAAGGCAGAACCATGACCACCGCACCCGAACGCACCGCAGACCTCTACCCGACCCGGGGCGCCTCCGAGGTGATCACCCCGCGGCAGGACCCCACGGTGTGGTCCGCCCCCGGCACCCCGGGGCCGATCGAGACCGCGGACCTGGAGTCCTACGACCGGGACGGCTTCCTGGCGATCGACCAGCTCATCACCCCCGATGAGGTGGAGATCTACAACCGGGAGCTGAACCGGCTGGTCTCGGACCCGCTGATCCGCGCGGACGAGCGTTCGATCGTGGAGCCGAAGTCCCAGGAGATCCGCTCCGTCTTCGAGGTTCACAAGATCAGCGAGGTCTTCGCCGGCCTGGTGAGGGACCCGCGGGTGGTGGGCCGCGCCCGTCAGATCCTGGGCTCGGACGTGTACGTCCACCAGAGCCGGATCAACGTCAAGCCGGGCTTCGGGGCCTCGGGGTTCTACTGGCACTCCGACTTCGAGACCTGGCACGCCGAGGACGGTCTGCCGAACATGCGGACGGTCTCCGTCTCGATCGCCCTGACCGAGAACTACGAGACCAACGGCGCTCTGATGATCATGCCCGGTTCGCACCGGACGTTCCTCGGCTGCGCGGGTGCCACGCCGAAGGACAACTACAAGAAGTCCCTGCAGATGCAGGACGCGGGCACGCCGTCCGACGAGGCGCTGACCCGGCTCGCCGGTGACCACGGCATCCGCCTGTTCACGGGCAAGCCCGGTTCGGCGACCTGGTTCGACTGCAACTGCATGCACGGTTCCGGGGACAACATCACCCCGTACCCGCGCAGCAACGTCTTCATCGTCTTCAACAGCGTGGAGAACACCGCGGTGGAGCCGTTCGCGGCGCCCATCCCGCGCCCGGAGTTCCTCGGCGCGCGGGACTTCACCCCCGTGCGGTGACCGCTCACGCGGGGTAGCCGCTCCGTGAGGTGAGGAGCGCACGGCGCACCGCCTCCCCGCCGGGCCGTTCCGCACGGCCCGGCGGGAACGGTACGCGCGCGGAGGGGGCGGGACCGTGCGGTCCCGCCCCCTCCGCGCGGTCGCCGGGGATCAGCCCCGGCCCAGGACCTCCAGCGCCGGGAGGGCACGCTCGCCGTAGCCGAAGAGCGCCTGGTTCTCCCAGCCGTTGCCGGAGGCAGGGTCGGCCGGATCCCAGCCGTTGCCGGGCACGGCGGTCCAGGTCGGCTCCCACCAGAACAGCCCCAGGCCCCGCCCGCCCGGTACGGCGGCCACGACCGCCGTGATGTCGCGCAGCCAGGCGGCCTGCCCCTCAGGTGTCGCCGGATAGCCGGGGACCAGCTCCGAGGGCCGGTCGATGATGTTCTCCAGGAAGTCCTGGCTGTCCAGCCGGAAGGGATAGGCGGTCTCCGCGACGAAGACGCCCTTGCGGTAGCGGGCCGAGACGTCGTTCAGGTTGGCCCGGAGATCGGCGAACGTGCCGTGCCAGTACCCGTAGAAGGACAGGCCGACGGCGTCGAAGGGCACACCGTGCGCCACCGCGTTGTCGAACCACCACCGGGTGTCGGCGCCCCGGCCGCCCTCGGCGAGGTGGAGGGCGACCCGGACGCCGGGTGAGGCGGCGCGGGCGGCCTCGGCCCCGGCGGTGAGCAGGCCCGCCAGGCGGGGCCAGTCCTCGGCCGAGCCATCGGGCCACAGCATGCCGCCGTTGATCTCGTTGCCGATCTGGACCATGGCCGCCGGTGTGCCCTGTGCCCGCAGCGCGCCCAGTATGTCGGCGGTGTGGGCGCGCACCGCCTGCTCCAGCGCGGCCCCGTGGAGGTCCTCCCAGGCGGCGGGCTTGAACTGCTTGCCGGGGTCGGCCCAGGTGTCGGAGTAGTGGAAGTCGACCAGGAGCCTCATGCCCGCCGCGTGCAGACGCCGGGCCGTCCGCAGGATGTGGGGCCCGGTGTGGTAGCCGTCGGCCGGATCCACCCAGACCTTCAGGCGGCCCCAGTTGACCCCGGCTCCCGCCAGGATCCGTACCGCGTCGTCCCTCCGGCCGTCGGCGTGGCGGTAGACGCCGCCGAGGTCCTCGCTCTTGGCGAGGGAGGAGATGTCGGCGCCGCGGATGCGCAGCCTCGGCGCGGCCGCGGCCGTACCGGGGACGGCGCCGGCCAGGGCGGGGGCGGCGAGAGCGGCTGTTCCCAGCCGCAAGGCGGTGCGTCTGCGCATGGCTGTGCCCTTTCTTCCGGTGTTCTGACGGGACCCGGCAGGCTCTGGCCGGGCTCTGACGTGCTTCTCTCGCGGGGTTGCGGGGGGCTCGCGCTGTCCCCGCACCGCTGCCCGGCCCGCCCTGGGGGGCCGGCCGTGCGAGGCGCCCGGGGTTCAGCCGTCGAGGCGGACCACGCGGACCCCGCCCGCGGGGACCTCGAGTCGGCCGGCCACGCGGGTGCCGCCGAGCAGTTCGGTGCCGGACGTCTCCAGCGGCACCTTGGCGTCGGCGCCGGTGTGGTTGAGGACGAAGAGGTAGGTGCCCGACTCCCCGGATCGGCGCACCACCTCCACGTCGTGGGGGATCCCGTCGCGCGGGGCGACGCCCGCGTCCGCGCAGGCGGCGGCCAGCACGGCGTCGAGCCCGCCCGGGCCCAGCCGCGTCGAGACGTACCAGGCGGTGCCCTCGCCCAGCCTGTTGCGGGTGACGGCGGGGCCGCCCCCGGCCGGGCCGTCCGCGTAGGACCACACCGTCTCGGCGCCCCGCGCCACGACGGTCTCGGCCCACACGTCGGCCTCCAGCGGGGGGACCTCGGGTCCGAGGACGGTCACCGTCTGGCCCGCCCGCAGCGGCTGGAACTCCTCGACCGTCAGCCCCAGCACCTCCCGCAGCGCGCCCGGGTGGGGGCCGGGGTGGACGGCGTCGTGCTCGTCGACGATGCCGGAGAAGTAGGACACCACCAGGGTGCCGCCGCCGGCCACGTAGGCGCGCAGGTTCTCCCCGGTCCGTGCCGTGGCCAGGTAGAGGGCGGGGACCACCACCAGCGGGTACGCGGCCAGCTTCGCCGGATCGGTCCGAGGGGGGACGAAGTCGGCCGTCAGACGGCGGTCGAAGACAGCCGCGTACCAGGCCTCGGCGCGCTCGCGTGCGTCGAGGTCCTGGCTGGGGCGCCACTCCAGCTTCTGCGCCCACCACGACTGCCAGTCCCACATCATCGCCACGTCCGCGACGGTGCGGGTGCCGCGGATCTCCTCCAGCGCCGCGACGTCCGCGCCGAGCGAGACCACCTCGCGCCAGATCCGGCTGTCGGTGCCGGCGTGCGGGACCATCGCCGAGTGGAACTTCTCCGCGCCGGAGCGGGAGGCCCGCCACTGGAAGAACATCGCCCCCTCCGAGCCTCGGGCGATGTGGGCCAGGGAGTTGCGGGCCATCTCGCCGGGGCGCTTGGCGATGCCGCGCGGCTGCCAGTTGACGCCGCTGGTGGAGTGCTCCAGCAGCAGCCACGGCTCGCCGCCGGCGACCGAGCGGGTCAGGTCGGCGGCCATCGACAGGTTGACGTGGTTGCGCTCGTCCTCGGCCACCAGGTAGTGGTCGTTGGTGACGATGTCGACCTCGCGGCCCCAGGCCCAGTAGTCGATGGTGTCGCACTGGGTGGGCGAGACCATGAAGTTGGTGGTGACGGGGACGCCCGGGGACAGCTCGTGCAGCAGGTCGCGCTCGCGGCGGAAGTTGGCCAGGGCGCTGTCGCTCGCGAAGCGGGCGTAGTCAAGGCGCTGGGCGGGGTTGCAGACGGTGGGGGTGGCCCGGGGCGGGGCGATCTCCTCCCAGTCGCCGTAGGTCTGCCCCCAGAAGGCGGTCCCCCAGGCGGCGTTGAGCTCCTCCAGGGTGGTGTAGCGCTCCCGCAGCCAGGTGCGGAAGGCCGCGGCGGAGGTCTCGCAGTAGCACTCCAGGACGGGTACGCCGTACTCGTTGTGGACGTGCCACATCACGATCGCGGGATGCCGTCCGTAGCGCTCGCCCAGCGCGCGGGCGACCCGGGCGGATGCCTCCTGGTAGGCCGGCGAGTTGTGGCAGATCGCGCCGCGTGAGCCGAACTCCCAGCGCACGCCCTCCCGGCTGACGGGCAGCGCCTCGGGGTGGGCCCGGTAGAACCAGGCGGGCGGCACCACGGTGGGGGTGGCCAGGTCGACGCCGATACCGGCCTCGTGCAGCAGATCGACGATCCGGTCGAGCCGGCCGAAGTCGAAGACGCCCTCGGCCGGTTCGATCATCGCCCAGGAGAAGATCCCGACGCTGACCGTGGTCACACCGGCCTCACGCATGAGCGCGACGTCCTCGTGCCAGACCTCCTCGGGCCACTGCTCGGGGTTGTAGTCGCCGCCGTAGGCGAGGCGCACCATGCGACCTCCTGGGTCGAAGCTCCGGCCCGAGTGGGCTGGAGTGAGACAGAACTGGGAACGTTCACAGCCATTTATCGACTGCATCACCTAGAAAACATCAAGCTCCGAACCATTGACAAGAGTCAGTTCGCTTTCTCTACTGTGCACGTTCACAGTGCCTTGTCAGGGAGGAAACATGAACCACCGCACCGTCGCGGCGTGCACCGCGGCCGTTGTTGCGGCAGCCGCCCTCACCGGCTGCGGCTCATCGGACGGCGACTCCGCCGCCTCCGGCCCGGCGGAACTGACCTACTGGGCCTGGGCGCCCGGCATGGACAAGGTCGTCGCCCTGTGGAACGAGGAGAACCCGGACGTCAAGGTCACCGTCAAGAAGCAGGCCGGCGGGGACGACCTGGTGACCAAGACCCTCACCGCGGCCAAGGCGGGCGAGGCCCCCGATCTGGTGCAGGCCGAGTACCAGGCGCTGCCCACTCTGGTCGGCAACGACGTGCTGGCCGACATATCGGGCGAGGTGGCCGGTGCGGAGGAGGAGTTCGCCCCCGGGCTGTGGCAGCAGGTCACCCTGGGCGGCGACGCGGTCTACGCCCTCCCGCAGGACTCGGGGCCGATGATGTTCCACTACCGCCACGACCTGTTCGAGGAGTACGGGCTGACGGTGCCCACCACCTGGGAGGAGTTCGCCGACACCGCCCGCGCGCTCAAGCGGAAGGCTCCGGACAAGGACCTCACCACCTTCTCCAGCAACGACGCCGGCCTCTTCGCCGGCCTCGCGCAGCAGGCCGGCGCGCGCTGGTGGACCACCGAGGGCCAGAAGTGGAAGGTCGCGATCGACGACGAGGCCACCCGGAAGGTCGCCGAATTCTGGGGCTCCCTGGTCGAGGAGGGCGCGATCGACAACCAGCCGATGTACACCCCCGCCTGGAACAAGGCCCTCAACACCGGCAAGCAGATCGCCTGGGTCAGCGCCGTGTGGGCCCCCGGCACCCTCACCACCGCCGCCCCCGACACCAAGGGCAAGTGGGCGATGGCGCCGCTGCCCCAGTGGGAGAAGGGAGCGAACACCACCGGCAGCTGGGGAGGTTCCACCACCGCGGTCACGAACGACTCCGAGCACAAGGAGGCCGCCGCGCGGTTCGCCACCTGGCTGAACACCGACCCCGAGGCGCTGAACGCCCTGGTGCGGGAGAGCGGCGTCTACCCGGCCGCCAAGGCGGCCCAGAGCGGCGGGGCGCTCACCCAGGCTCCGGACTTCTTCCCCAACCAGCCCGACTTCTACGAGCAGGCCGCGAAGATCGCCCAGGGCACCGCCCCCGCGGCCTGGGGCCCGAACGTCAACGTCGCCTACAGCACCTTCAAGGACGCCTTCAGCGAGGCCGCCAAGAACCGGTCCGGTTTCGACGCGGCGCTGCGGACCATGCACGAGGCCACCGTGACGGACCTGAAGAAGCAGGGCTTCGGAGTCGCCGAGTGACACCGGCGACCACGGCGAAGCGCCCGGCGCCGGCCCGCCGCGGCGCGCGGGCCGGCGGCACGCGGCGGGCGCCGTACCTCTTCCTGCTGCCCGCCACCGCCCTGTTCCTGCTGTTCTTCGCACTCCCCGTCGGCTACGCCCTCCATCTGAGCCTGCGCCGGGTCGAGGTCGAAGGACTCGGCCTGGGCGCGGGGGCACGCCAGGAGGTGTGGGCCGGCCTGTCCAACTACACCGACTCCCTCACCGACCCCGAACTGGCCGCCGGCGCGCTGCGGGTGCTGGGCTACGGCCTGATCGTCGTGCCCGTCATGCTCGGACTCGCCCTGGTCTTCGCCCTGATGCTGGACGCCGACCGGGTCCGGGGCCGCTCCTTCACCCGGCTGGCGATCTTCCTGCCGTACGCCGTCCCCGGGGTGATCGCGGCGCTGCTGTGGGGCTTCCTCTACCTGCCCGACGTCAGCCCGTTCCACTTCGTGCTCGGCGAACTCGGCCTGCCCGCGCCCGATCTGCTCGACGGCGGGGCGCTCTACGCCGCGCTGGCCAACATCGCGGTGTGGGGCGGCACCGGCTTCAACATGATCGTCGTCTACACGGCGCTGCGCGCGATCCCCGCCGAGGTCTACGAGGCCGCCCGGCTCGACGGCTGCTCGCAGCTGCAGATCGCGCTGCGGATCAAGGTCCCGATGGTGGCTCCGTCGCTGGTGCTGACCTTCTTCTTCTCCGTGATCGCCACGCTCCAGGTGTTCAGCGAGCCCACCACGCTCAAACCGCTGACCAACTCCGTACCCACCACCTGGAGTCCGCTGATGAAGGTCTACGAGGACGCCTTCGTCCGCGGCGACATCCACTCGGCCGCCGCCACCGCGGTGGTCGTCGCCGCGGTGACGCTCGTGCTCTCCTTCGGCTTCCTCAGGATCGCGAACTCCCGCACCCGCCGAGGGGACTCCCGATGACCGCCGCGTCCACCGCTCCCACCGCCGCCCCCGCGGCCACGCCCGCCTCCGCACCGGCTCCCGCGCCCCCGCGCGCGCCGCGCCGCACCGCGCTGCTGCCCACCGCCGCACTGCTGCTGGGCGCGCTCTACTGCCTGCTGCCGGTCGCCTGGGTGGTGGTCGCCTCGACCAAGTCCGGACGGGAGCTGTTCTCCACCTTCACCTTCCTGCCCGGCACCGGCTTCGCAAAGAACCTGGCGGACCTGACGGCCTACCGCGACGGCGTCTACTGGCAGTGGATGGCCAACTCCGCGCTCTACGCCGGACTCGGGGCCCTGCTGTCCACCGCGGTGTCGGCGCTGGCCGGCTACGCCCTGGCCGTCCACCGCTTCCGCGGCCGGGAGGCCGTCTTCAACGTGCTGCTCACCGGGGTGCTGATGCCCCCGGTCATCCTGGCCGTGCCGCAGTACCTGCTGCTGGCCGAGGTGAATCTGACCGACACCCACCTGTCGGTGCTGCTGCCGTCGATCCTCTCTCCCTACGGCGTCTACCTGGCCCGGATCTACGCGTCCGCCGCCGTGCCGGCGGACGTGGTGGAGGCGGGACGGATGGACGGCTCCGGCGAGTGGCGGATCTTCCGCTCCCTGGCACTGCCGATGATGCTGCCGGGCCTGGTGACGGTCTTCCTCTTCCAGTTCGTGGCGATCTGGAACAACTTCCTGCTGCCGTACATCATGCTCGGTGACGACGAGAAGTTCCCCGTCACGCTCGGGCTGTTCACCCTGCTCCAGCAGGGGTCCGCCACCCCGGCCCTGTACACCCTGGTCATCGCCGGTGCCCTGCTGGCCGTCCTGCCGCTGATCGCCCTGTTCCTGGTGGTCCAGCGGTTCTGGAGCCTGGACCTGCTGTCCGGGGCGGTGAAGTCGTGAAGGCCGGCCGGTGCGCGGGGATCACCGACAATTGCACGTGAGACGGGGAGACGGGGACGGACACGAGGATGGGTACCGCATGAGCGGCAGTGAGCGGCGGCGCCCGCCGACGATCCACGACGTGGCACGGGAGGCCGGGGTCTCCCGCGGCACGGTCTCGCGGTTCCTCAACGGCGGGCACAACGTCAGCCCGGCCGCGGCGGACGCGGTCAGGGCCGCGATCCGCAGAACGGGCTACGTCGTCAACCGGCACGCCCGCAGCCTGATCACCGGCCGTTCCGACTCGGTGGCCTTCCTGCTCACCGAACCGCAGGAGAAGCTGTTCGAGGACCCCAACTTCAACGTGCTGCTGCGCGGCTGCACCCAGGCGCTGGCCGCGCACGACATCCCGCTGCTGCTGATGATCGCCGGTACGCCGGCCGAGCGGCGCCGTGTCATGCGCTACGTCACCGCGGGCCACGTCGACGGCGTCCTGCTGGTCTCCAGCCACACCGGCGACCCGGTGGCCGAGCAGCTGACGAGGGCCGGCATACCGGTGGTCGCCAGCGGCAAGCCGATCGACCGCAGCGGGCGTACCGCCAGGATCGCCCATGTGGCGGCCGACGACCGCGACGGCGCCCGCGACATCGTGCGGCATCTGGTCTCGCTCGGTCGCCGCCGCATCGCCACCGTCGCCGGACCGCCGGACACCCCCGGCGGGGTGGACCGGCTGGCGGGCTGGCGCGAGGTGCTGGCCGAGGCCGGGCTCCCCGCCGGCGACGAGCTGGTCGCCCACGGCGACTACAGCCGCGACAGCGGCCGGCGGGCCGCCGCCGAACTGCTCGACCGCGTACCGGGTCTGGACGCGCTGTTCGTCGCCTCCGACCTGATGGCGCGCGGTGCGCTGACCGCCCTGGAGCGGGCCGGACGGCGGGTGCCGGACGACGTCGCCGTCGGCGGCTTCGACGACTCCCCCGCCGCCGTCTCCGGGCTCCCGGAGCTGACCACCGTCCGCCAGCCGTGGGACCGGATCAGCTCGGAGATGGTGCGGGTGCTGCTGGGCCTGATCGGCGGCGAGGAGCCGTCGGCGGTGATCCTGCCGACCGAGCTGGTGCGCAGGCAGTCGGCGTGACCGCGAGGCCCCGGGCAGCGGCCCTCCCCCGGACCGCGTGCCCGGGGCCCGCGGCCGCCCGGGTCACGCCCGGGGCAGCGCCGCCAGCAGCCGGTCCACGTCCTCGGCCGTGTTGTACAGGTGGAAGGCCGCGCGCAGGTTCCCCGCCCGGACGGACACCTCCACCCCCGCCCCCTTCAGCGCCTCGGCCGCCCCGCCCAGCCCGGGCACCGCGACGATGGCCGAGTCGCCGGGCACCGGACGGTGGCCCAGCCCGGCGGCTCCGGCGCGGAAGCGGGCGGCCAGAGCCCTGTCGTGGGCGCCGATCGCCTCCGGCCCGGCCTCCTCGATCAGACTCAGGGAGCGCTCGGCGCCCAGGTAGGGCAGGAAGGCCGGGGAGACGTCGAAGCGGCGGGCGGAGCGGGCCAGCTCCTCCACCGTCCCGTAGCAGCTGTCCCAGGGCCGCTCCCCCGCGGTCCATCCGGCCTGCAGCGGCACCAGGCCCCCGCCGTCCGCCGGCACGGTGAGGAAGGAGGTGCCGCGCGGGCACAGCAGCCACTTGTAGGCGCCGCACACGGTGTAGTCGAAGGCGTCCGCGTCCAGTGGCAGCCAGCCGGCGGCCTGGGTGGTGTCCACCAGGGTGCGGGCTCCATGGGCCCGCGCGGCCCCGGTGACGGCGGCGAGGTCGGCGAGGCGGCCGTCGGCCGACTGCACGGCGCTGACGGCCACCAGCGCGGTGCCGGGCCGGACGGCGTCCGCCAGCTCCTGAAGCGCGGCGGTGCGCAACTTGAGGTCTGCGCGCATCGCGAACGGGTTGACCAGTGAGCTGAAGTCGCCGTCGGCCACCAGCACCTCGGCGCCGGGCGGCAGTGAGCCCGCGACCAGCGAGACGTGCGCGGAGACGGCCGCCCCCAGCGCCACCCTGTCCGGGGTCAGGCCGGCCAGCCGGGCGAAGCGGGCCCGCGCCTGCTCGATCACGGCGAACCAGCGCGTCAGGTCGATGCGCCCCTCCACCGTCTCCCGTACCGCCTCCCGCAGGGCGTCGGCGCAACGGGCGGGGGCCAGGCCGTGCGAGGCGGTGTTCAGATAGACGGTCGCCGGCGCGAACTCGGCACGTACGAGGTCCGGCAGAGCCGGCGGACGCGGCGTCTTCGGCAGACCGGGGGCTCCCGGCAGTGAGGTCTCCATGCACGCCACTGTGTCGCCCCGGTTCGCTCCTGTCCATGGCGAATTGTCTTGGGCGATCTCAAAGCATCGCTTATGGCAGGAGGGCCCTCCCCCTCTTCTCCGGCCTCCGTGGAAGCGCCCGTGGCCGCCCTCCGCGGAGGGCGGCCACACAGGGAAGGGTCCCAGGGCCCGGGGCTCTCAGCCCTCGCGGCGCCCGTCCACCCGGCGCGGCAGGCCGAGCGGGTTGTCGTCGCGCAGCTCCTCGGGCAGCAGCGCCGGCGGGGTGTCCTGGTAGGCGACCGGACGCAGCCAGCGTTCGACGGCCGTGGCGCCGACCGAGGTGGAGGTGGAGGTGGTGGCCGGGTAGGGGCCGCCGTGGTGCTGGGCGGGGGCGACCGCGACACCGGTGGGCCAGCCGTTGACCAGGACCCGTCCGGCCAGCGCCGTCAGCTCGCCCAGCAGCCGGGCCGCGGCGCCGCCCTCCTGCCCCGCCTCCTCCCCGGCGATGTGGAGGGTGGCTGTGAGGTTGCCGGGCAGCTTGGCCAGCACGGCGCCGACCTCGCCGGCGTCCCGGTAGCGGGCGACGACGGTGACGGGCCCGAAGCACTCCTCCAGCAGCAGGGCGTGCCGTTCGGAGCCGACGAGCCGCTCCGCCGGGACGGTCAGGAAGCCCGCACCCACGCTCTGCTCCTCGCCCTCGGCCGCGGCGACCGGCGCCGTCACGTCCTCCAGCTCCGCCCGGGCCCTCACCCCGGCCAGGAACGCCTCGCGCATCCGGGTGTCCAGCAGCGGCCCGCGGGCGGCCCCGGCGACGGAGTCGGCCAGGGCCTTCAGCAGCCGGTCGCCGGCCTCGCCCTCGGGGGCGAGGACCAGCCCCGGCTTGGTGCAGAACTGCCCCGAGCCCAGCGTCATCGACCCGGCCAGCCCGCCCCCGATCTCCTCGGCGCGCTCCTCGGCCGCCGCCTCGGTGACGACGACCGGATTGAGGCTGCCCAGCTCGCCGTGGAAGGGGATGGGGACCGGACGGGCCGCGGCGGCGTCGAACAGCGCCCTGCCGCCCCGGATCGAGCCGGTGAACCCGGCCGCGGCGACCAGCGGGTGCTTCACCAGCTCCACACCCGCCCCGAAGCCGTGCACCACACCCACGACGTCCTCGGACAGACCGGCGCGGACGGCCGCCCGGCGCAGCGCGGCCGCGCACAGCTCGGAGGTGGCCGGATGGCCGGGGTGCGCCTTGACCACGACCGGGCAGCCCGCCGCGAGGGCGCTGGCGGTGTCGCCGCCGGGGACGGAGAAGGCGAGCGGGAAGTTGGAGGCCGCGTAGACCGCCACGACACCCAGGGGGATCTTGTAGCGGCGCAGATCGGGCCGGGGCGGGGTGAGCGAGGCGTCCGCGTGGTCGATGACGACGCCCAGGTACGCGCCGTCGGCGACCTCGTCGGCGAAGGCGAGCAACTGGTAGGTGGTGCGGCCCAGTTCGCCGTTCAGCCGGACCTCGCCCAGCGCGGTCTCGGCGTCCGCGGCGGCGACGATCTCACCGCGGGCGGCCTCCAGCTCCTCGGCGGCCGCGCGCAGCAGGGCGATCCGCGCGGTGCGGTCCGCCAGCTCGCCGCGGACGGCGTGGGCCGCGCGTACGGCCGCGTCGACGTCGGCCGCCGTGGCCTCGGCCGCGACCTGCTCACGCCGCTTCCCCGTCCTGGGGTCGACGCTCCACACTGGTACTGCCACCGCTGAACTCCTCCTTCGAAACGGCCGCCGACCGGACGGCGGCAGGGGGCGACGGGGCCGGCGGGGGCGCGTCCGGAATCCCGGACGCCGAAGACTGTCCCCCCGGAGACCTTGTTCGATATACTGAACGCCGTCCCTATGTGTGAATAGCCATCTGGGACTCTATGGCCGGTCGAGCGAAAGGGTCAAGGTCGATGCCTTCTGCGCACGGGGGCGCCCCCGGCAGGAAACCGGAGGCGGGCGGGGCACAGGTCAAGTCGGCCGTACGCACCGTGGAACTGCTGGAGTTCTTTGCCGGCAAGCCCGGCATGCACACCCTCGCCGCCGTCCAGGAGGCCGTCGGCTACCCCAAGTCCAGCCTCTACATGCTGCTGCGCACACTCGTGGAGCTGGGCTGGATCGAGACCGACGCCACCGGCACCCGCTACGGCATCGGGGTGCGCGCCCTGCTGGTCGGCACCTCCTACATCGACGGCGACGAGGTCGTGGCCGCCGCCCGCCCCACCCTGGACCGGCTCTCCGACGACACCACCGAGACCATCCACCTCGCCCGGCTGGACGGCACCAACGTCGTCTACCTCGCCACCCGCCAGTCGCAGCACTACCTGCGCCCCTTCACCCGGGTGGGACGGCGCCTGCCCGCGCACTCCACCTCCCTGGGCAAGGCCCTGCTGGCCACCTACGGCGACGACCGGATCCGCGCCATGCTCCCCGAGGCCCTGGCACCACTGACCGAGCACACCATCACCGACCGCGAGAAACTCATCGCGGAACTCCACCAGATCCGCGAACAGGGCTACGCGGTCGACCGCGAGGAGAACACCCTGGGACTGAGCTGCTTCGGCGTCGCCATCCCCTACCGCACCCCCGCACGGGACGCCATCAGCTGCTCGGTCCCGGTCGCACGGCTGACCCCCGCCCACGAACAGACCATCAAGGACGCCCTGTTCGACGCACGCGACCGGCTCGCCCTGGCCACCCGCCACCTCTAGCAGCCCTCCCGCACCCGCCGGCCCCCACCGAGGTCGCAGACCGCCTCCCCCGCACGGGGGAGGCGGTTCCACTCCCGGCAGGAAGCGCGGCGGAAGGCCGGGGCGGGAACGTGGAACCATGGCACCCACACCCACCGCCCCGGCCCCGAAGGCCTCCGCGCCCACGGCGCCCCGCACCACCCGCACCGGCCCCCTGCGCCGACTCCTGCGCGCCGTCACCATCGCCGCCTGCCTGCCGTACCTGGCCCTCAAGACCGCCTGGCTGAGCGGCCTCCACATCGGCATCCCGGAGGGCAGCGAACTGCGCGCCCCCGAGAACACCGCCTCACTGGCCCTCGCCAACTCCCTGACCGTGGCGATGGACGCCGCGGTCGTCGTCCTCGTCCTCGCCCTCACCCTCCCCTGGGGCAGACGACTGCCCGCCTGGCTGACCGCCCTGCCACTGTGGACCGCCACCGGACTGCTCGCCCCCATCGCCATCGCCGTCCCCGCCCTCTCACTGCTGGGCGCGGCCACCGGCGAGGGCACCGTCAGCCAGGAGACCCGGGCCTCCCTGGACGCCTGGGTCTTCACCGTCGTCTACACCGGCTTCGCCGTCCAGGCACTCACCCTCGGCACCCTGGCCGCCCTCTACGTACGCGACCGCTGGGGCCACCTGCTGCGCGGCCCCCTCGCCGCACTGGACACCGGCGCACCCACCGCCCCCGCCCGGCGGACGATCGCGGTGACCGCCGCCACGGCCGCACTGCTCCCCCTGGTGACACAACTGCTGTGGTCGGCCGGCGCCACGGCCGGACTCCCCGCACACCGGGCCGGACAGGCCGACAGCGCCTTCCGGCTGATCGCGGGCCTGGACGCACTCGCCGCGGCCGCCGCCGCGACGGGCATCGTGCTGCTCGCCTTCCCCGCCGGCCGGACCGGGGCGATACGGCTGCGCACCGCCGTCGCCCTGGCCTGGACCGGAAGCGCCGTCCTGGCCGCCAGAGGCGGCTGGTCCCTGCTGAGCGGCGTCTTCAACGACGGCATGGTGGATCCGTCGCAGCAGGCCACCGCGCTGATGACACTGACCTACTCTGTGGAGGTGCTCGCCGGGATGCTCGTACTCGCCACCGGAGCCCACCTGTTCGCCGAGCGGGCCGCCGAACCGGCGACCGGGCGCACACCGGCAACCGCACCCACCCGGCACACCGCCGCGACATGACCGGAACGGGACGGACGGGGCGGGCAGGGTGAGCGGGACGGGCACGGAACACATCCGGCGGCTGCGGCTGCGCTGGGTCCACCTGCTGCTGGGCGGCGCACTGCTGATGCCGTACTTCCTGCTGACCACCGTGGTGATCTCCATCGCCGTACCCGGCGCCGACCCCCTGAGGCAACCGGGCTGGCAACTCGCCGCATACGGCCTGTCCCTGCCGCCGGCCGCCGCCACCGCGCTCCTCCCACTGACCCGCACCCTGGAGAGCGCCGCCGCACGGGCACTGTGCCGCACCCCCGGCGGGGAACTCACCACCGCGCCGGCCGCCTCCTGGGCCGCCCGGCGGCGCACAGCGGCGTGGTTCACCCTCCACCTCGGACTGGGCGCACCGGTCAGCGGCGCCACCCTGGCAATCCCTCCCGCCGCGGCGGTCCTGACGGCCATGCCCTTCTCCCGCGAACTGCGCGAAAGCCGCCGGCAGTGGCACTGGGACACCCCGGACACGGCCCTGTGGACGGCACCGGTGACCGCGGCCGCCCTCCTCGCCGCCCTGGTGGCGGCGGTATGGGCCGCGGGCGCCCTGCTGGCCCGCTGCGCCCCCGCCCTGCTCGGCCCCGCCCCCGCGGACCGGCTGGCCGCCGCCGAGGCCCGCGCCGCCGCGCTCGCCGCCCGCGACCGGATCGCCCGCGAGCTGCACGACTGCGTCGGCCACGCACTGAGCGCGGTGGCACTCCAGGCGAGCGCGGCCCGCACCGTCCTCGGCTCCGACCCGGAGTTCGTCCGCCGGGCACTGACCGCCATCGAGGAGACCGCCCGGCACACCACCGGCGAACTCGACACCGTACTGGGAATGCTCCGCGAGGACGGCGAGACACCCCCGCGCACCCCGGCCGGACCGACCCTCGCCCAACTCGACGCCCTGCTGGAGCGGACCCGCGCCGGCGGCACACCCGTGACCCTCACCACCGGCCCCGGCACCTGGCCGGAGACGCCGGAGCCCCTGCCCGAGACGGTGTCCCGGGAGGCGTACCGCATCGTCCAGGAGGGCCTGGCCAACGCACTGCGCCACGCGGACCGGGCGCCCGTCACCCTCTCACTCACCCTCCGCGACGAGGAACTGCTCATCACCATGGAGAACCCGCTGCACCCCCGAAGCGGCCCGCACCGACCCCGCCCCGGCGGCGGCACCGGCCTGCGGGGCACGGCCGAACGCGCCGCCGCACTGGGCGGCCGCGCCAAGGCCGGCCCGCTGGGCGGCAACTGGCGGCTGACCGTACGCCTGCCCCTGGGGGGAGAACGGTGAACGGCCCCGGCACCGCCCCGCTGCGGATCGTCGTCGCCGACGACGAGATGCTGGTGCGCACCGCACTGCGGGCCATCCTCGGCGCACAGGACGGCATGGAGGTCACCGGCGAGGCCGCCACCGGCGCCGAGGCCGTCTCCACCGTCCGCGCCCTGCGCCCCGACGTGGTGCTGATGGACGTGCGCATGCCCGAACTCGACGGCATACGCGCCACCGAGCACCTGCTGGAGACCATGGGCGAAGAAGCACCCCGGATCCTGGTGGTGACCACCTTCGAGAACGACTCCCATGTCTACGACGCCCTGCGCGCGGGTGCCGCAGGCTTCCTCCTCAAACGCTCGGCGGCCGAGGAACTGGTCGCGGCCGTACGACTGGTGGCCCGCGGCGACTGCCTGCTGTTCCCCGCCGCCGTGCGCTCCCTGGCCGCCCGCCACGCACCCCACCACCGCGGCCGGAGCCTGCGCACCCGGCTGACCGGACGCGAGGCACAGGTGCTGCGGCTGATGGCACGCGGCCTGACCAACGCCGAGATCGCCGACCGGATGGCGGTGGGAGCGGCCACCGTCAAAACCCACGTGGCCGCCGTCCTCGCCAAACTCGGCGCACGCGACCGCACCCAGGCGGTCATCACCGCCTACGAGAGCGGCTTCGTCACCCCCGGCCCGCACTGACCCGGCGGATGCCGCGCCCGGCCGTCCCCGGCCGGAGGCGGCACCCGCCGTGCGGGGCTCAGCCGACCGCGGGACGCCAGCCGCCCAGATAGGCCGCGGGCGTGTGCTCGGCGGCCCCGGCCGCCGTCAGCCGCGGCCGCTCGGCCGGATCGGTGACGGCCGCGCCCGGCCCCCGGTTGGCCCACTCACGGAAGAAGAACCCCTGCCACGGGTACTGCTCCCGCATGTCGGCGTACGGCCGGGCCGCGTCGATCCCGTCGCCCAGCAGGCTCTCGCGCACCACCAGGCTCGGCCGGGCCTCCGGATCGCTGCCGGGCACCCAGGGCCGGGCCAGCTTGTACGCGCCGGCCGGCGCGGTGGTGGTGATCCGGCAGCGGTGGGCGAGGTAGCCGTACCGGGTGCCGGCGGCCGTCGACGGCGCGAAGACGAACCCGTACGGGGTGAAGTCCGCGTCCCGGTCCAGGGTGCGCAGTTCGCAGCCGTGGAAGACCGCGGTCGCCCGGCCGAAGACGAAGTCCACATCCCCCTCGACATAGCAGCGGTGGAACAACTGCCGTGCGGTGAGCGAGACATGCCGCGTGTCGGCGTACAGGGTGTCCTGGTGGCCCAGGAAGCGGCAGCGGTCGAACAGCGACCGGTCCCCCATCGCCTTGATCGCCACCGCCTGGGTGCCGCCGGTGATCTCCGGGTGGTCGGCGCGCAGCCAGTCGTTGGCGAAGGTGATCCGCCGGGCGGTGAAGCCGTCGGGCCGCGCGGTGACCGTGGCGCTGCCGGAGGTGCCGTAGGTCCCGGAACCGTCGGGTCTGGGGGTCCCCGCCGCGTTGTCGTGGACGATGACGGTGTCGCGGGGGTCGCCGGTGCCGCCCAGCAGGGTCAGCCCCGTCTTGCTCTCCGGAATGTTCACCGTCTCGCGGTAGACGCCGGGGGCCAGGGCGATGGTCCAGGGCGTCCCTGGACGGTCGGGCGTGGCGTCCACGGCCTCCTGCACGGTGGCGAAGTCGCCGCCGCCGTCCGGTGCGACCCTCAGCCGCGGCCCGGCGTGGGCGGGCCCGGCGTGGGCCCGGCCCGCCAGGGCCACACCGAGGGCGGCGCCGGCTCCGGCCAGGAGCGCGCCGCGCCGGGTGGCGCCCGCCCGTGGTCTGCTCGTCAGCGCCCCGCTCACCCGCGGCCCTTTCCGTCCCGGACCTTGATCTCCCCTGCCCCGGCGTGCCGGTCCACCAGGTACGGGACGGCCAGCGGGTGGTGGACGCGGGTACGCAGGACCGGGGTCCAGCCCGCGTCGTCGCCCAGGAGGCGGTCGGGGTTGGCGGCGTTGTAGGCGCCCAGCAGGTCCACGTACCGGCCGTTGACCCAGTTGTTCCGCTCGGTCATGGAGGTGCCGGGGGTCCACTGGCGGATGGTGTCGGCCGGGGTCAGCCCCTCGTGGAGGGTGAAGGCGTTGTGCTCGGCGACGAGCGCGGCCTCCTTGCCGATGCCCCAGGTGTAGCCGTACTTGGCGCCCTCGTTCTGCTTGAAGTGGTTGTTGTAGGCGTCCACCTGGCCGAAACGCACGCGCGGGGCGCGCTCGTTGACGTCCTCGAAGAGGTTGTGGTGGAAGGTGGTGCGCAGCTTGCCGCGGTCGTCGGCCTCGGCCTTGTCGCTGTTGCCCAGCAGGATGGTCTTGTCGTGCTCGGTGAAGACGTTCCAGCTCACCGTCACCAGGTCGGCGCCGCGCACGATGTCGAGCAGGCCGTCGTGCTGCTGGAAGATCTGGCCGAAGTAGCGCGGCTGCTCGCTGTCGGGGCGGCGGCCGTCGGTGAAGGTGTTGTGGTCGATCCAGACGTGGCGGGAGCCGTGGACGACGACGTTGTCGTACTCGGAGTTCCAGGCGCCGCTCTCGCCGTCGGTGGGGTCCCACTGCGGGAAGCAGTCGTAGGTGTCCTCGAAGGTGATGTTGCGGACGATGACGTTCTCCACGCCCCGGATCTGGAGGCTGGCGCCGAGGATGGCGGCGTCCTCGCCCACCCCGATCAGGGTGGTGTTGGAACCGACGTTGAGCTTGACCCGCTTGTTCTGCTCGGCGGCCGATGCGGCGCGGGCCTCCTCCATCGGCCCCGAGGGCTCCCTCTCGCCCCAGACGTCGGGGTCGTACGCCTGGAGGTACTTCTCCAGGGTGTAGCCGTCGCGCTGGTAGTCCTCGCAGGTCAGCGGACGCCCCTGGTCGTCGGCGTTGCCGTGGACGGTGCCCTTGACCTTGATGATCTTCGGCGTGTCGTCGCCGTCGTTCAGAGCCGCGGCCAGCTCGGCGCGGTTGGTGACGGTGAAGACGTGGTCGGCGTCGGCGGCGGCGCCGCCGGTGGTGCCGCCCTCGGCCGAGGCCCAGCCGTCGTTCTTCGGCAGGACGGCGCGGGCCTGGTCGCCGCCGTGGCGCGGTGCGGCCTGGGCGGGTACGGAGAGGGCGGCAAGGGCGAGCGAGGCACACCCTGTCAGGGCTATGACACGTGCTTGGCACACTTTTCTCTGCACTGCGACTCCTTCGGTCGTGCGGGTCGTGCGGGTCGTGCGGGTCGTGCGGGTCGTGCGGATCGTGCGAGGGGTTTCCGGGGCCCGGGAGCGTCCGGTGGTCGCGGACGGCGCGGCGGGCCGGCCCGGCCCCCGGGCGGGTGCGGCGGGGCGGGCAGGTGCGGTGCCGCCCCGCCGCGGAAGGGGCGTCAGCCCTTCTGCTCGTTCCACTCGGCCTGGGCCTCGTTGAGCCGCTTCGCCAGGTCGTCGGCGAACTCCTCGGCCGTCATCTGTCCCAGCAGCAGCTTCTGGAAGTTGGGCTCGGTGTCGGCCTTGCTGATGCTGTTCCAGTCCGGCAGGTAGTACGGCAGCTGGACGATCCTGGTGTTCGGGTCGTCGAGCGACTCCATGGCCGCCTTGGTGGGCTCTGCCTTGTTGATCCACTCGTCGTCCGCGGCGTCGGTGTGGGCGGGGATGGCGCCCGCGGACTCGTTCCAGAGGCTGTTCATCTCGGCGGACGCGGCGAACTCGATGAACTTCCAGGCCGCCGCCTTGTTCTGGCTGGACTTGAACAGCCCCATCCCGTCGACCGGGTTGGAGACCAGGGTGCGCGGGCCGCCCTCGGAGGAGGCCGGCATCGGCAGCCCGCCGATCCCCTCCTCGCCGAACGCCTTCACATGGTCGGTGTAGGAGCCCAGGTTGTGCTGGAGCATGCCGACCTCGCCGCCGGTGAAGGTGGCGACCATCTTGGTGAAGTCGTTGTTCAGGTCGGCCTTGGGCGTGTGCTCGTTGTACAGGCCGACGTACTTCTCCAGCGCCTCGACGTTCTCCGGGTCGTTGACGGTGGTCCTGTCGCCGTCCCAGAAGCTCTCGATGCCGGACTGGGCGTACATCATCTCCAGCGCCTGGGCGACGGAGCCGGCGCCGCCGCGGATGGTGAAGCCGAACCGGTTGTTCTTCTTGTCGGTCAGCTCCTCGGCCGCCCGGTAGAAGTTCTCCCAGGTGTCGGGGGCCGGCAGGTCCGCCTTGCCGAACATGTCCTTGCGGTACCACAGCACGCCCTGGTTGGCGGAGGTGGGGACGGTGAACATCTGGTCCTTCTCGCCCCCGGCGGCCTTGACGCTCTCGACCATGCCGTTGACCAGCTTGCCCTTCAGGGGACCGTCCTCGATCCGGTCCCCGACCGGGTCCAGCGCGCCCTGGGCGACCATGTTGGCGAGGTAGGCCGTGCCGACCATGCCGACGTCCGGCAGACTGTCGCCGCCGCCCTGGATGGCGGTGTCGTACTTGGACTGCACGTCGGCGATGGGTATGCCGACGTACTCCACGTCGATGTCCGGGTTCTCCTTCTCGAACTCGGTGATGATCTTCTTCCAGACCTCGGTGCGCACGCCGCCGTTGTTGTCCCAGAAGACGATCTTCCCCTCGCCCTCGCCCTCGCTGCCCGTCTCGGTGCCCGAGCCGCCGCAGGCGGTGGCGGTCAGTGCGAGGGAGGCGCTGACGCCCAGGGCCAGCAGGGTGCGGGCACGGGGTCTGCGGCTGATGTTTCCACTCATCGTCGAGTCTCTTTCCTGGTCGTGCGTTTCCGCGTGGGTGTTCGTGGGTCGGGGTGCGTTGTGTCCTGGGGGTGGGCCAAGCGGTGGTGTCCGGGTGCGGTTGTCCGGGTGCGGTGGTGTCCGGCGGGCCGGCTCAGGTGACGCGGAACCGGGTGAAGTCCGCGGTTCCGGCCGGTCCGCCGCCATCTGGAGCGGTGGCGAACAGCCCGAGCTGGGCGCCCACCCGCCCCTGGTCTCCGACATGGGGAACCCCAGCCATGGGGGTGGCGGCGAAGGGCGGGCCGGAGGGAACGAAGCCGCCGTCGTCCCCGGTGCGCGCCGAGAACAGGCAGCGGGCGCCGGGGAGGAGTTCGACGCGCAGACGGGCGCGGCCGCTCGGCGCGGGCCGGGAGCGGGCGGCGTCCCGCTCGTGTTCGGCGGCGGGTTCGGCGAAGCGGTGGACCAGACGGGTCGTCCCCGAGGCGTCCCGCTCCAGGCCGATCCAGGCGAACGCGTCGCCCAGGACGGCCAGTCCGGCCCTGGCGCCGGCGCCCGAGCCGTCCAGCCGCAGCTCGACCTCGGCCGTGCACGGGCGGCCGGGCATCCGCTGGACCAGTACGTTCGGCAGCCGGCGCAGGTCGTGGGCGTCGGCGGTGCGGCGGCAGACCAGCCGCAGTCCGTCACCGCCGTGGGCGACCGTCCAGCCCTGCCCCGGGTTGGCGGTCCAGGACCACTGGTGGCCGAAGCGGCCGCCGGGGAAGTCGTCGTCGGTGGCGGGGGCCGCCGGGCGCTCGGCGGGGAGGGGCGGGCGGTGGGCGGCGACGGGTTCGCCCCCGTCGCCGATCACCGGCCAGCCCTGTCCGTCCCAGTCCATCGGCTGCAGGTGCACCACCCGCCCGTACGCGCCGCGCTGCTGGAAGTGGAGGAACCAGTCGGAGCCGTCGGCCGCCCGCACCCACGCCCCCTGGTGCGGTCCGTTGACGCCGGTGCGGCCCTGGGCGAGCACGATGCGCTCCTCGTAGGGGCCGAAGAGGTCCCGGGAGCGGAACGCGCCCTGCCAGCCGGTCTCCACTCCCCCGGCCGGGGCGAAGATCCAGTACCAGCCGCCGTGCCGGTAGAGCTTGGGGCCCTCCAGGGTGAACCAGCCGGGCAGCGCGTCGCCGTCGACGACCGTGCGGCCGGCGTCGAGCAGTTCGCGGCCGTCGGGGCTCATCCGGTGGCCGGTGAGCCGGTTCTTGATCCCGGAGCGGGACTTCGCCCAGGCGTGCACCAGATAGGCGCGGCCGTCGGAGTCCCACAGCGGGCAGGGGTCGATCAGTCCGCGGCCGGCCTTCAGCAGGTGCGGTCTGCTCCACGGGCCCCGCACGTCCTCGGCGCTGATCTGGTGGATGCCGTGGTCGGGGTCGCCCCAGAAGATCCAGAAGCGGCCGGCGTGGTGGCGGATGGACGGCGCCCACACCCCGCAGTCGTGGCGCGGGACGGTGAACGCCTGCTCCGGCTCCAGCCGCTTCAGGGCGTGGCCGATGATCCGCCAGTTGACCAGGTCGCGGGAGTGGAGGATCGGCAGGCCGGGGGCGCGGCCGAAGCTGGAGGCGGTCAGGTAGTAGTCGTCGCCGACGCGGATGGCGTCGGGGTCGGACCAGTCTGCGTCCAGCACCGGGTTGCGGTACGTGCCGGCCGGGGCGGTGGGTGGCGCGGTCGCCGGGAGGGCCGTCATCGGGCCGCCTCCTTCCCGGTGAGCCGGGCGGCGACCTCGGCGGCGGCGGCCCTCGCCAGCCGCCCGTCGGCGACACCGGTGACCACCCGCCGCACCACCGGCCGCCCGGCGGGCAGCGGCAGTCTGCGGTCCCAGGCCAGCGCGGAGCCCACGCCCGGGTACTCGGCGGCGCGTACGAACCACCGGTCGCGGCGGGTTTCCCCGGTGGCCCCGGCGAACACCAGCGTCCAGGCGTCGGTCGCCATGGCCAGCCAGGGCGCCCGCGAGCCGTGCACCGCCTCCTCGCCCTCGGCGTCCCCGGTGAACACCTCCGGCGGGCGGGGGCCGATGGGCGGGCGCCAGAAGAAGCCGCCGTAGCCGGCGCCGGGGCGGCCGTTGGTGGCCGGGCTGCCCACCGACAGCTCCTCGCCGCAGACGTTGGTGAGCTCGGTGGTGAAGTCCAGCGCCCAGCACTTCGCGTCCAGCGCCCGTGCGGTGACGGTGCGGCGCTCGGTCAGCAGCCGTCTTCCGTCCCGCTGCCAGGCGATCTCCTCGGTGAAGCCGTCCTCGCGCAGGTCGGTCCAGCCCAGGTGGCTCTGGTGTCCGTGGTTGTCCAGCTCAACCGGTCCCCGGTCGCGGACGAAGGTGCGTCCGCCCCAGAAGTTGGCGCCGCCGACGTCGGGGACGGCCATGCTCACCCCGAGGTGGTGCACATGGTCGGCGGGCCGCAGCTCGGTGACGGCGGTGGCGCCCAGGGTGCGGACGGGGTGCAGGTAGGGGCGCGGCGACTCCCTCCCGGCCAGGCGCGGCCGGTACTCGTAGCGGGCCACGGTCCGTCCGCCGCAGCGCAGTTCGACGGACCCGGCGGTTTCGGGGGTTTGCGGGTGCGGCGCGGTCATGCCCCGGCTCCCTTCCGCTCGAGTTCCCGCTCGGTTTCCCGCTCGGACCGCCGCCGGAGCTCCGCCGGGGCGGCCCAGGGGGCGCGCGGGCCGGAACCGTCGGACAGCTCGGAGTACAGGGCCAGCTCCTCGGCCCCGGCCGCGACCAGCTCGTCGATGCCGGTGACGATCCGCCGGGCGGAGCCGTCGCCGCCGGTGCCGGGTTCGGTGCGCCAGGCGCCGCCGGGCAGCGGGCGCGGCTCGGGCGCGGTGCGCACGGCCTCCACCAGCCGCATGAAGGCGCCGGTGCGCTCGGGCGGCACCAGCAGCTCCTCGCCGCCGGTGAGGTGGGCCACGAGGTTGCGCAGCAGGTCGGTGCGGGCGTGCTCGGTGGTCTCGGGCGCGTGCCCGTCGCGTTCCAGAAGCAGGCGGTCCTGCTTGTACCAGAAGGTGATCCGGCCGCCGGTGCCGTGGACGACGACGTAGGGCTCGCCGGGCCGCTCGGCGCACAGGGTCACGGCCGCGGTGATCTCGCCCGCCGTCCCGTCGCCGTGCGCGGTGCGCAGCCGGACGCAGGAGGTGTCGTCGGACTCGATGGCGTTGGCCCGGTACAGCTCCAGCTCGATGCCGGCGACGTCCTCGGCGCGGTCGCCGCCGTCGATGCGCAGCGCGGTGGCCACCGCGTGGGCCAGGGGGTTGGTCAGGACGCCGTCCACCACGTCCCGGCCCTCCAGGCGGCGCCGGCCGGCCCAGGGGGCGCGGTCCCAGTAGGCCAGGTCGCGGCTCCAGGCGCCTGCCGCGCCGATGCCGCGCACCGCGCCGATCGCGCCGTCGGCGATCAGGCCGCGCACCGCTGTGACGGCGTGCGAGCCCAGCGACTGGAAGCCGATCTGGCAGGCGACGCCCGCCGCCCGTACTCCCTTCACCATCCGCTCGAACTCCGCGTACGAGGGCGCGGGCGGTTTCTCCAGCAGCAGGTGCACGCCCCGCTCGGCGGCGGTCAGCGCCAGGTCGGTGTGGGTGTGGATCGGGGTGCAGACCACGGCGATCCGCGCACCGGTGCTCTCCAGCAGGGCCGCGAAGTCGGCCGACTGCTCGGGGCTGCCGAGGCCGGCCAGCTCGTCACCGTCCAGCGGGGTCAGCTCGCAGATCCCGGCCAGGCGGACCAGGCCCTCCCGCGCGAGGCGGCGGATGTTGTCCAGGTGCCAGCGGCCGTGGCCGCGGGCGCCGGCCAGCACGACCGGCAGGGGACGGGCGGTGCCGGACGCGGGGGCGGACGAGGTGGGTGCGGTGGGAGTCATCAGCCCTTCACCGCCCCCGCGCTGAATCCGGTGATCAGCCACTTCTGGATGAAGGCGAAGATGATCACCACGGGCACGGCGGCGACCACGCCGCCCGCCGCGAGCGCGCCCAGGTCCACGCTGTCGGAGCCGATGAGGGTGTTCAGGCCCACCGGGATCGTCTGCTTCTCCTGCGAGGAGAGGAACATCAGGGCGAACAGGAAGTGGTTCCAGCTGTGCACGAAGGCGAAGGAGCCCACCGCGATCAGTCCGGGCCGCAGCATCGGCAGCACGATGGCGGCGAACGCCCGCAGCCGGGAGCAGCCGTCCACCCAGGCGGCCTCCTCCAGCGACTCGGGGACGTTCTTGATGAAGCCGCTGATCAGGATCATCGACAGCGGGAGCTGGAAGACCGTCTCCGCGATGATCACACTCCACATGGAGTTGATGAGCTGGAGGTTGCGGAAAGTCTCGAACAGCGGGACCAGCATCAGGGCGCCGGGGATGAACTGCGAGCACAGCAGCGCCAGCATGAAGGCGTTCTTCATCCGGAACCGGAAGCGCGCCAGGGCGTATCCGCCGGCCAGGGCCACCGCCATCGTCATCACCATCGAGGCGATGCCGACCTGGGTGCTGTTGAGGAAGTAGGTGCCGAAGCTGCGCTCCGTCCAGACCTTCTCGAAGTGCTCGCCGGTCATCGGCCAGGGCACCAGCGAGGTGGAGCCGGAGGGGCGGACGGCGAACAGCAGCATCCAGTAGAAGGGGATGAGGGTGAAGAGCAGGTAGATGCCCAGGGGCAGGTAGATCTGCCAGCGCGGCGGCCCGTCGTCGAGCCTGCGCTGCCGTGCCTTCCCGCGGGCCGGGGGCGGGGTCTCCCCGTCGGCCGGGGCGGGCGCCTGGGCGCCCTTCTCCACGATTGCCGCGGTCACTTGTCGTCGCCTCCGAACTTGCTCAGGCGCAGATAGAGGATCGAGCAGAAGAGCAGGATCACGAAGGCCACGGTGGTCAGCGCGGAGGCGTAGCCGAAGTCGTGGCCCTCGATGCCGGTGTTGGCGACGTAGAGCGGGAGCGTGGTGGTCACGCCGGCCGGTCCGCCGCCGGTGAGGGTGTAGAGCAGGTCGACGTTGTTGAACTCCCACACCGCGCGCAGCAGGGTGGAGAGGATGATCGCGTCCTTCAGGTGCGGCAGGGTGATGTGCCAGAACTGCCGGAAGCGGCCGGCGCCGTCCACCGAGGCCGCCTCGTACAGGTCCTTGGAGATGGACTGCAGGTCGGCGAGGATGAGGATCGCGAAGAAGGGGACGCCGCGCCACAGTTCGGCCAGCACCGCGGCCCAGAAGACGGTTCCGGTGTCGGAGAGGACGGAGGTGCCGTACTCGCCGATGCCGGCGTCCGCCAGGTAGCGGCTCAGGCCCGTGGAGGGGTTGTACAGCAGGATCCAGATGGTGGTGGTGAGCACACCGGAGACGGCCCAGGGCGAGAAGACCAGGGCCCGGGCGATGCCGCGGCCGGCGAACGTCTGGTTGACGATCAGGGCGAGCGCCAGGCCGAAGACGAGCTGGAGGCCGACCTCGGCGACGACCCACTTGGCGCTGAAGGCGAGGGTCTGCCAGAACAGCGGGTCCTCGAAGAAGATCTCCCGGAAGTTGTCCAGACCCGCGAAGCCGTTCCGCCAGGGCTTGGTGACGTTGTAGTGCTGGAGGCTGTAGTAGAGGACGCTGAGCATCGGGTAGGCGATGAAGCCCAGCATCAGCAGCCCGGCGGGCGCGATCAGCAGGTACGGCAGGCCGCGCTTCCCGGTGATCCCGGGCTTCCCCGGTTTCTCCGGCTTCCCCGGCCTCCCCGGCAGGGGGCGCTTCTTCGGCACGGCGGTGAGGGCCATTGCCGGTGCTCCGTTCTGTCGTCGAATGACTGTCGAACGTCGTTCGAGATGTCGTGTCGGCGGGTGGTTCGGACGGTCTGTGGTGCGGTGGTGGCGCGGTGCGGGCGGTCAGCCCGCGTAGGGATCGGGGACCTCGCCGGGCCGGGCGAGGAAGGCGAAGTCGCAGCCGGTGTCGGCCTGGGTGATATGCTCCTCGTACAGCGCCCCGTAGCCGCGCCCGTAGCGCCGCCCGGGCGGGCGCCAGGCGGCGCGCCGGCGTTCCAGTTCGGCATCGTCGACCTCCAGGCGCAGGGTGCGCGCGGCCACGTCGAGGGTGATCGGGTCGCCGGTCTCCACCAGGGCCAGCGGCCCGCCCACATGGGACTCGGGGGCGATGTGCAGGACGCAGGCGCCGTAGCTGGTGCCGCTCATCCGGGCGTCGGAGAGGCGGACCATGTCGCGCACGCCCTGCTTGAGCAGGTGGTCGGGGATCGGCAGCATTCCGTACTCCGGCATGCCCGGTCCGCCCAGCGGTCCGGAGCCGCGCAGCACCAGCACGCTCTCGGCGGTGATGCCCAGGTCCGGGTCGTTGATGGTGGCCTGCATGGTGCGGTAGTCGTCGAAGACGACCGCCGGGCCGGTGTGCTTCATCAGGTGCTGCTCGGCGGCGATGTGCTTGATGACCGCGCCGTTCGGGGCGAGGTTGCCGCGCAGTACGGCCACGCCTCCCTCGGCCGCGAGCGGGTTGTCGGCGGTGCGGATGACGTCGTCGTCGTGGACGAGGGCGCCGGCGATCTGCTCGCGCAGCGTGTCGTGGGCGACGGTGGGCCGCTCCAGGTGGAGGTGGCCCTGCAGCCGGGAGAGGAAGCCCGGCATGCCGCCCGCGTAGTGGAAGTCCTCCATCAGGTACTTCCCGCCGGGCCGGAGGTTGGCCAGCACGGGCGTGGTGCGGGCGATCCGGTCGAAGTCGTCCAGGGTGAGGCCGACGCCCGACCGCCCGGCCATGGCGATCAGATGGATGACGGCGTTGGTGGAGCCGCCCAGCGCGCACACGGCGGCGACGGCGTCCTCGTACGCCTCGCGGGTCAGGACGGTGGAGAGCCTGCTGTCGGTCCAGGCCAGCTCCACGATCCGGCGCCCGGCCGCGGCGGCCATCCGGGAGTGGCCGGAGTCGACGGCGGGGATGGAGGACGCTCCGGGCATGGTCACGCCCAGCACCTCGGCCGCGCCGGTCATGGTGGAGGCGGTGCCCATGGTCATGCAGTGGCCGGGCGAGCGGGCCAGGCCGCACTCCAGTTCGGCCATCTCGCAGTCACCGATGAGGCCGGCGCGCTTGTCGTCCCAGTACTTCCACATGTCGGTGCCCGAACCGAGGGTCTCGCCGCGCCAGTGGCCGCGCAGCATGGGCCCGGCGGGGACGAAGACGGTGGGCAGGTCGGCGCTGGCCGCGCCCATCAGCAGGGCGGGGGTGGTCTTGTCGCAGCCGCCCATCAGCACCGCGCCGTCCACCGGGTAGGAGCGCAGCAGCTCCTCGGTCTCCAGGGAGAGCAGGTTGCGGTAGAGCATGGGGGTGGGCTTCTGGAAGGTCTCCGAGAGGGTGGAGACGGGGAACTCCAGGGGGAAACCGCCGGCCTGCCACACCCCGCGCTTGACCGCCTCGGCGCGCTCGCGCAGGTGCTGGTGGCAGGGGTTGATGTCGGACCAGGTGTTGAGGATCGCGATGACCGGCTTGCCCAGGTGCTCCTCGGGGAGGTAGCCGAGCTGCCGGGTGCGGGCGCGGTGGCTGAAGGAGCGCAGCCCGTCGGTGCCGTACCACTGGTGGCTGCGCAGCTCCTCGGGGGCGAGGCGGGCGCGGGGGCCGCCGCTCCGGCCGTGCCGCCCGGGCCGCTCGTGCTGTTCGTTCCGGCCCTGCTGCTCGGTCATGCCGCCTCCCATCCCTTGACGATCCCGGCGATCTCGGCGCGCTGCTCCTCGGGCAGGGTCCGGCTCGGCGGACGGACGTCGCGGCGGCACAGGCCGAGGTGGGCCAGGGCCTCCTTGACGACGGAGACGTTGTTGGCCGACTGCTGCGCGGCGCGCAGGTCCTCGAAGACGCGGATGCTCTCCCACACCTCCATCGCGGCGCCGAAGTCCCCGGCCCGCAGGGCGCGGAGCATCTCCAGCGAGATCCGCGGGGCCACGTTGACCAGGCCCGAGGTGAAGCCGGTGGCGCCGCAGGCGAAGTAGGCGGGCGCGTACAGCTCGGCGAGCCCGGCCACCCACACGAAGCGGTCCCGGCCGGCGTCGCGGGCGAAGGCCGCGAAGCGCGCGGCGTCGGGGACGGCGTACTTGACGCCGATGACGTTGGGGCACTCCTCGCCGAGCCGGGCGAGGGCCGAGCCCTCGATGAGGGGGTTGCGCAGGTAGGGGACGACCCCCACCTCCGGGACGGCCTCGGCGACGGCCCGGTGGTAGTCCACCCAGCCGGCCTGCGAGACATAGGGGTTGACGGGCTGGTGGACCATCACCATGCCGGCCCCGGCGTCACGGGCCTGCTCGGCGGCGGCGACCGCGGTGGCCGGGTCGTGGCCGACGCCCACGACGATCTCGGCGCTCCCTCCGGCCTCCTCGACCTCGGCCACGGTCAGTTCGACCTCCAGCCGCCGTTCGGCGGGTGTGAGGGAGTAGAACTCGCTGGTGTTGCCGTTGGGGGTGACGGCGCGGATCCCGGCGTCCAGCAGCCGGCGGACCAGGGCCCGGTAGGCGCCGGCGTCGAGCCGGCCCCGCTCGTCGAACGGTGTGACCGGGATCGCCACGACGTCGGCGAGCGCGGCCCGCCGGGGGGAGAAGTCCGTCATGCCTGGACCTGACCTTCCTGGTTCTCCACGGCCGGGAAGGCCCGGCGGACGAATCCCTCGATGTGGTCGCGCAGCAGCCGGGCCGCGCCGTCGGCGTCCCCGTCCAGGGCCCGGGTGAGGATCTCCCGGTGCTCGGCGGCCTCGTGCTCCCAGGAGGGCACGGCCTCCCAGGCGACGGTGGACACCAGGGCCGCCTGGTCGCGCAGGTCGTCGAGCATCCGCGTCAGCAGCGGGTTGCCGCAGGGCAGGTACAGGGCCCGGTGGAAGTCCCGGTTGGCCAGCGAGCGGTCGGCCCGGTCGGCGGCGGCGTCGGCCCGCTCCAGCGCGGCCCGGGCCCCGGCCAGGTCCGCCTTCGCCGTGACGGTGCGGCGCAGCGCCTCCGGCTCCAGCAGCAGCCGCACGTCGTAGACCGAGCGGGCCATCGAGGCGTCCACGGTGCGCACGGTGGCGCCCTTGTACTCGCTCATCACGACCAGCCCGCGGCCCGCGAGGGTCTTCAGCGCCTCGCGGACCGGGGTCTTGGACACGCCGAATCTCGCGGCCAGCTCGGTCTCCACCAGCGGCTGCCCGGGCGGGAGCTGTCCGGTGAGGATGGCGTGGGTCAGATGCTCCATGACGTACTGCGTCCTGGAGGGGACGGGTACCGGTGCGGGACCGGTCAGGGGGGCTCTCATGCGGTCGGCTCTCAGATCGGCTGCGGCGACGGGCGTACGGGCGGCGGTGTGCGCGGCACCTCGGCGCTGCGCACACCCGCATACGCCATATCTCGTATATGACGCACGAGATATGGCGTATGACGTATCGCGTACGACGTGCGGTGGGACGAAAGTAGGGCGACCCCCGGGCTCCGTCAACGGTTCTGACAGAACTTTCGGGGACCGATCCGAAAGCGCTTACTGCGTGCGACGGCGAATGCGTAGGCGATCACGGGGAGCTGCCGTGGGCCGCGCCCGCGCGCCGGCCCGGCGCCGCTCGACACCACCCGGTGCCGCCCGGTACGACTCAGCCCAGACGCGCGAGCGCGGCGCGCACGGCCGCCAGGTCCGCCTCGCAGGCCAGACCGGCGTGGTACAGCCGCAGTTCGGTCGCCCCCAGCTCCCTGGCGTGCGCGGCGTCCTCGGCCAGCCGCGCCGGATGTCCGCCCATCCCCCCAACCACCGTGAAGTTGGCGGCGAGCACGGTGGAGGGGCTCCGGTGCGAGGCGAAGGGCGCCAGGACGGCCTCGCGTTCGGCGCCGTCCCCGGTGCACGGCAGCACCACACCGTCGGCCAGGGCGAGGATCGCGGCGGGGTCCACACCGACGTTGGCGCCGCAGCGATGGGGTGCCGGATCGGCGTGGAGCAACACTCGGAATCCTTCCGTCCGCTGAGCCTCCGCGGCCTTTCGCACGGCTGTCACGACCTCGTTTTGGAAAGCGCTCGCTACCTGGTTGCGCCAGTCGGCCGCGGCCCGGGCGAACTCCCGCCCCAGCAGCTTCTCCACCTCCTCCCACTCCCGGCCGCGCCCGTCGGCCGTCTCCCCGCGCTCCCCGCGCCACAGCGGCTCCAGCGCGCCGGCCACGGCACCCCGCAGCCGCCCGGGGTCGGCGCCGTGCCCGGCGTACCCCGCCTCGCACTCCGGGCAGAAGCACAGCGACATCAGGTACTGGCCGGCCCCGTCCAGCCGCACCCCGCCGGTCTTGTCATGGGCGCTCAGATGCCCCAGCCCGTACCAGCCGCAGGACTCCAGCTCCACCCCGCGCGCACCGGGCCGCACGGCGGCCTCGGCCGCCAGGGCGGCGGCGTAGGCGCGCACCTCCTCCCGCGCGATGCAGGGCGCCCAGGGGTAGCGGTCGCCGTAGGCGTTGCGCACGGTCAGGTCCGGGTGCTCGCCGCCGAGGCGGGTGTTGTGGGCGAGGATCACCCAGGAGTGCACCTCCAGTCCGGCATCGGCCAGCGCCGCCGCGGCCTCGCCGTACGGGTCCTCGCCCGCGACCCAGTCCTGCGCGTACGGGCGCAGCCGCCGGCCCTCCCAGCGGGCCGGGTCGATCGGGTGGTAGACGGCGGAGTGCCGGGCTGCGACGACGCGGTGGCGCGGATGGCGGGGCGTGAGTGCCCTGGTGGAGTGGTAGGCGGAGGCGAGGGTGACCTGCTCGACACCGAGGTCGGCGATCCGGCGGGCGGCGGCCGGGTCGCCGACGACGTCCCAGGGGTAGACGAACGCGGAAGCTCTCATCGGCGGTTCCTTGGTGTGAGACGGGTCCGGTCGCACGGACCGGATGGACGGACCGGCCGCAGGGGAAGGGCCGGACGCGCGAAGGCTAGATCAGGGAACCGGACCGCGACAGCCTCCTCCCGTCCCCGCCCGGCCGTCCACGGTGATGTCGTATGTACGCTCACCTGAACAGGGCGCAGATTGCCTCCACTTACCGGAGTTCGAGGCCGGAACGGCGAGCACGGGCAGTGGTGTGCCCGGAGGCGGGCAGCGTGAACTTCCCGCCGAGTACACGGATGTGGACGGCGCTCAGGGGAGGAGAGGCCGGCATCCGTCCCCGCCCGGCCCGGCCGCCGGCGCGGCGCGTCCCGCACCGCCCCCGGCCGCCCGGCCGGACGGTGTTCGAGAGCACCCCCGTTCGGGCATGATGGCCCGCGAAGATCACGGGCCGCGGGCGGACTCCCGCGGCGGGGAGGGGTTCGATCGTGGACATCGTGAGCTGGCTGGTGCTCGGACTGGTCACGGGGGTCGTCGCAAAGATCCTGCTGCCGGGCCGCGACCCGGGCGGGCTGGTGGGTACCACGCTCATCGGCATCGTCGGGGCGTTCGTGGGCGGCTGGCTGTCCGCGACCTATCTGGACCGCCCGGTGGAGCGGGACTTCTACGACCCGGCCCTGTGGGTCTCGGCGGTCGCCGGCTCCCTGGTGCTGCTGATCGCCTACCGGCTGCTCTTCGGCCACTCGCGCCCGTCCCGCTGAGGCCGGCCCGCCCGCGCCCCGGCCCGTCGGCACGGAGCGTGTCCCCGGACGGCGGAGGGTAATGGAACCGTAAAGCCGCCTGGTCCGTTATCCGGACCATGACTGCAATGACTCCCGGTTCGAACCTTCCGCTGCCCACCGCGCGCGTGGCGGTGGACGTCACCGCGCCGGCGCGGCTCGACGTCTCCGGCCTGCTGATCGCCGCCGACGGGAAGGTGCGCTCCGACGACGACTTCGTCTTCTACAACCAGCCCTCCGCCCCGGGGGTGTCCCACAGTTCGGCGGGCGGCCTCGACACCATCACCGTGGACACCGCCGCGGTGCCCGCCGGCATCGAGAAGATCGTGGTGACGGCCAGCCTCGACGCCCCGGGCGCGACCTTCGCCGGCACCGAGCCCACCGCGACCGTGCGGGACGCGGCGAGCGGCGCGGTGGTGGCCACCTTCACCCCGCCCCGGCTGGGTCCGGAGACGGCGCTGGTGGTCGTCGAGGTGTACCGCAGGGGCGACGCCTGGAAGGTCCGCGCGGTCGGCCAGGGGTACGCGAACGGGCTGGCGGGTATCGCCACGGACTTCGGCGTGACGGTGGAGGAGCCCGCCGCTCCCGCCGCGACCGCCGCGCCCGCGGCTCCGGCCATGCCGGCCGCCCCGCCGGCCGCCCCTCCCGCGCCCGCCGCCGCTCCCGCCGCCACCGGGAAGATCAACCTGGACAAGGGCCGGGTGGACCTGCGGAAGCACGAGACCGTCTCCCTGGTCAAGGGCGGAAAGCCGCTGCTGGCCTCGGTCCGGATGGGGCTGGGCTGGGAGCCCGCCTTCCGCGGCAAGAACGTCGACCTCGACGCGTCGGTCATCGCCTATGACGCCGGCCGCAAGAAGATCGACAACTGCTACTTCGGCAGGCTCGCCATCCTGAACGGAGCGATCCAGCACTCCGGCGACAACCTCACCGGCGAGGGCGCGGGCGACGACGAGGCCATCACCGTCCACCTGGGCGGCCTCCCGCCGCAGGTGACGGGTCTGGTCTTCACGGTCAACTCCTTCTCCGGGCAGAAGTTCACCGAGGTCGCCAAGGCGTACTGCCGCCTGCTGGACGCCGCCACCGGCGAGGAACTGGTCCGCTTCGACCTGACCGGTTCCGAGCCGCGCACGGGCGTGCTGATGTGCAAGCTGATCCGGCAGTTCTCGGGCGAGTGGGAGATGACGGCACTGGGTGACTACGTGGACTCCCGCACCGTCCGCGGCATGGTGAAGCCGGGCGGCGCGGCCCTGTAGGAGAGCCCGCGCCCGAGGGCCGGCGGCGGGGGAAGCTCCGGCCGCGGAGAAGCGGAGGGGAGACGGAGGAGAGGGCGCGAGAAAGTCGCGCGGGAATCGTGAAGCCCCTTGCCGCAGGGCGCCGGCCGCACCAGGGGAGAGGCGGCGGACGTGATATCCGTCGCATCCGCCGGCAGCCCCGATGGCCCCAACTCCCCGCACCGGCAGCCATATTCGCAGGTCAGCAACCATTTCGGGCATTTGCGGAGCGATTGAGGTTTGAACTATGCGGCGGAAGGGAAACCGAAGGGACCTGCCGCTGTCATACCCAGCCCCTACGCTGGTCATATGTCCACCACTCCCGAGCAAGGATCCCCGGCTCCCGGGCCCCAGACCCCCGCCCAGGCGAACGAGGCGCTCCGCGCCTTCGTCCGCGCCCACGGAGACCGTCCCTGGTCCCGGGCGGAGCTCGCCGAGCTGGACCGGCTGCGGAGCCTGTGGCGGGCGGCCGAGCGGCACGGGATGACCACCGCGGCCTGAGACCGCCGGCGCACCACCGCCGCGGCGCCGACACGGGGCCGGCACGACGCGGAAGGGCCCGCGGGAGACGATCTCCCGCGGGCCCTTCCGCTCGGTCACGGCCCCCGGCCCGCTCCCCCGGCGAAAGCCGCGGCGCGGCGGCGGCTCAGTGGCGCCGCCAGGGGCCGGTGATCGCCAGCAGGATGCCGGGCTCCTGGATCCCGGCGAACAGCGTCCGGCCGTCCCCCGAGAAGCAGACCCCGGCGAACTCGCTGTACTCCGGCTCCTCCTGCGTGCCGATGTTCATCTCGTTGCGCGCGATCGGGAACGCCCTGCCGCGGTCGTCCGCGGCCATCAGGTGCTGGAGCCCCTCGCCGTCCTCGGCGATGATCACCCCGCCGTACGGCGAGACCGTGATGTTGTCCGGGCCGTCGAGGCCGCCGGGCTCGTGCGGGTCGCGGTTGACCCCGAAGCGCAGTCTGAGGGTGAGGGTGCGGCGCCGGGGGTCGTAGAACCACACCTGGCCGTCGTGGGGCTCACCGGGGCTGTCCTCGTCACGGGCGTAGGAGGCCACCACGTACGCGCCGCCGTCGGCCCACCACATGCCCTCCAGCTTGCGGGCGCGGGTGACCTCGTCTCCGGTGAACTGCCCGCGGACGGGCACCTCGCGGGCGTCGCGGTCGGGGACGTCCACCCAGTCGACCCCGTAGACCGTGCCGGGGCGCACCGCGCGCGAGAGGTCGTCGACGAACCGGCCGCCGGAGTCGAAGCAGCGGAACGCCTGGAGGACGCCCGCGTCGTCGGCCAGTGAGCGCAGCCTCCCCCGTCCGTGCCGGAAGCCGTGCGGCGGCACCCACCGGTAGAACAGGCCGTTGGGGCCGGAGTCGTCCTCCGTCAGGTACATGTGACCGCGCCGCGGGTCCACGACGACGGCCTCGTGGTCGAAACGGCCCAGGGCCTTGAGGGGCCTGGGCTCGCGATTGGCCCGCCCGTCGCGCGGATCGACCTCGAAGACGTAGCCGTGGTCGCGGGTCATGCCCCTCTCGCCGGCCCGGTCGGAGTTCTCCTCGCAGGTCAGCCAGGTGCCCCAGGGGGTCACCCCGCCCGCGCAGTTGGTGGAGGTGCCGGCGATGCCCACCCACTCGGCGAGCTTCTCCCCGTCGTGCGAGACCTCCACGACCGTGCAGCCCCCCGCGGCGGCCGGATCGTAGACCAGCCCCTCGGCGAGCGGCACCGGGTGCTCCCAGTCTCCCCGGGGGCCCTTCAGCTCGTGGTTGTTGACCAGCAGCGTCCTGCCCCTGGGGCCGTCGAAGGCCGCGGTGCCGTCGTGCCCGGCAGGGGTGTACTCGCCGCTCTCCAGCCGGGTGACGCCGCAGTGCGTGAGGACGCGGTACGAGAAGCCCGCGGGCAGGGCGATCACCCCTTCGGGATCGGGCACCAGCGGACCGTAGCCCCGCGGTGCGCCCTCCTCCCGCCGTCCGCGTCGCCCGTCGCGGTCGTCGCCGCCCGGGATTCCGAACGCGCCCGAGGTGCCGGCCAGGATGCCCGCACTGCCGGTGAGGGCGATCCCGGCCCCGGCCACGACCGACCGTCTGCTGAGGTCCGGGCGGCTGACTTCGCTGCTGGTCGGCATCGTCTCTCCCGTCGGCTTCGCGCGATGGCACGGTGCCGACCACGATCCCGCCCTACGGCGAACGCGGGTTGAACACGGGCCGAACCGGTCGGCTCAGCCGCGCGACCGCGCCCTGTACGCCGCCTTGCGGGCGTCCTTGGCCGCCTTGCGGTCGGGGTGCACACGGCTCATCGCCTCCAGCACCTCCCCGGTCGCCGGGTGGTCGACGCGCCACGCCTTGTCGAAGAAGCCGCTGTGCTGGTCGACCAGGCCCCGCACCAGCTCGCGCAGTTCCTCGGAGCCGTCCCCGCCCTCCTCGGTGGCCAGCTGGGCGGCCAGGGTGTCCACGGTCAGCCAGAACACCATCTCCTCCGACGGCGCGGGCACGTCGGCGAAACCGCGCTCGGAGAGCCACACCCGGGCCAGTCCGCCCAGATGGCCGTCGTCGAGGACCTCGCGCAGGGCCGGCTCGGCCTCCGCGCCGGTGATCGAGAGGGCCTGCTGGCAGGCCAGGCGGCGGCGCGGCGCGTCCCGGTCGTCGCCCCGGGCGGCGGCGAGGAGTTCGCGGGCGGCCTCCAGGGGTGTGCGCCGGGCGAGCCACAGCTCGATCTCGTGGCGGGCCGCCTCCTCGCCGTGGCCGGGCAGGGCGGCCAGCAGCTCCTCTGCGCTCTCCTGCGCCAGATCGCCCACGACCGGGGCGTGGACGCCCGCCTCCAGCAGCCGCTGCCGCACGCCGTACAGGCCGAGCGGGGTCAGGCGGACCATGCCGTAGCGGGCCAGGTCCTCCTCGTCCGGGCCGCCGGAGTCGTCCGGCGCGCCGAGCCCGTCGGGTTCGGCGCCGTCGGCCTCCTCGATCAGGGCCTCGTCCACGGGGCGGTAGTCGACGATCCCGGCCGGCTCCAGCATCCGGAACTGCTCGTCCAGCCTCACCATCGCCGTCGAGACGTCCTCCAGAACGGAGTCGGTGGGGTGCTCCATGTCCTCCGGGGCGACCATCGAGGCGGCGAGCACCGGCAGCGGCACCATCGCCCCGTCCGTCACGGCGGGGTCGGTCGCGGTCAGGACGTAGAGGTTGCCCAGGGCGCCGTCGAGGAAGTCGGCCTCCTCCTCCGGGTCCCAGTCGAGCGCGTCGAGGTCAAGGGAGTCCGGGTCGATCCGGCCGTCCTCGCCCTCGGCGCCCAGTTCGCCGAGCAGATCCTCAAGGGCGGGGGCGGCCGCGTCCGAGAGGGCCGCCTCCAGGCCGTCGCGCCAGATGTCCAGTACGTCGGCGGGGGCGCCCCCGGTGAGCAGGGACAGTTCCTCGCCGGGGACCGCCGTGCCGTCCCCGGCCTCTCCGTCCCCGCCGGCCCCCGCTTCCCCGCCGGTCCCGTCACCCTCGCCGGCCCCGCCGTCCTCGCGGATCTCCAGCAGGCCGGTGTCCAGGGCCGTGTCCCAGGCCCGCTCGGCGTCCGCGAGCCCGTCCTCCCCTTCGAGGCCGAGGTGGGCGGCGGCCCGCTCCAGCGACTCGTCGGGGAGCTCGCCGCCGGCGCCGACCCGGATCCCCTCCCCGGCCCAGCGCGCGAGCCGGGCGGCCCGGGACAGCAGTGGTGAGGCCAGCGCGTCCCGCGCCAGTTCGGCTTCGGCGGGCAGCCGTACGGGCGGCACGGTGGGACGGTCGTCACCGGTCATGGGGGAGGCGCTCCTCGATTCGATGAGGCGGGCGTTGTGATCGCTGCCCCAGCGTAGACGGCTTCCGTGCCCGTCGCCGGGTTCACCGGCCCTTCCACCCGCGTACACCGGCAGCCGCTTGACAAGCACCTGACCAGAGCGGCACGTTACGCGCGTAGAAACCGAACAGCGCGAACCACGGGCGGCGTCACCGGCTTCCCGGCACCGCACTTCGGCTCTCCGCCCGGCGCGTCCAGCACGTCCGGCACCCACAGCACCGTCCCGGAGGGACCCCTTGAGCAGATCCCAGGCGGCTCGTACCGCCGCACTCACCGTCGCAGCCCTGACCTCGACGCTGCTGGCCGTCCCCGCCTCGGCGGCGGAGCCGGCCGATGCCGTCCGCATCCACGACATCCAGGGCGCCACCCGCGTCTCGCCGCTGGCCGGCGAGCGGGTCTCCCAGGTGTCCGGCGTCGTCACCGGCGTGCGCACCTACGGCTCGCGCGGCTTCTGGATGCAGGACACCGCCCCCGACGCGGACCCGGCGACCAGCGAGGGCCTCTTCGTCTACACCGGCTCCGCCCCCCAGGTGGCCGTCGGCGACCTGGTGAGCGTCTCGGGCACGGTCACCGAGTACCGCCCCGGCGGCAACTCCTCGGGCAACCAGACCCTCACCCAGATATCCCGCCCCCAGGTGACCGTCGTCTCCTCCGGCAACCCCCTGCCCGCCCCGGTGGTCCTGGACTCCGCCTCCGTCCCCGAGGCCTACGCGCCCCAGGGCGACCCGGCCGCGGACGGGAGCATCGAGGGGCTTCGACTGCGCCCGGGCACCTACGCGCTGGACCTGTACGAGTCCCTGGAGGGCATGGACGTACAGATCCGCGACGCCCGCGTGACCGGCCCCAGCACCCAGTACGCCGAACTGTGGGTGACCGTCAGGCCGGAGCAGAACCCCTCGGCGCGCGGCGGCACCGTCTACGGCGGCTACGACGGGCAGAACTCCGGCCGCCTCAAGGTCGAGTCGCTCACCCCGCTGTCCCAGGAGCCCTTCCCCACCGCGAACACCGGCGACGTGCTGGCCGGCTCCACCACCGGCCCGCTGGACTACGAGCAGTACGGCGGCTACCACGTGGTGGCCCGCGAGCTGGGCGAGGTCGAGGACCGCGGCCTGGAGCGCGAGCGCACCCGCGCCCAGCGCCGCGGCGAACTGGCCGTGGCCACCTACAACGTCGAGAACCTCCACCCGGGCAACGACCAGGAGAAGTTCGACCGGCTGGCCCGGGGCGTGGTGGACAACCTCGCCGCCCCCGACATCCTCGCCCTGGAGGAGATCCAGGACGACAACGGCCCGGTGAACGACGAGGTGGTCTCCGCCGACGCCACGCTGGCGAGGTTCACCGACGCCATCGCGGCCGCGGGCGGCCCGCGCTACGAGTGGCGCACCGTCGATCCCGTCGACGACGCCGACGGCGGCCAGCCCGGCGGCAACATCCGCAACGTCTTCCTCTTCAACCCCGCCCGGGTCTCCTTCGTGGACCGCCCCGGAGGTGACGCCACCACCGCGGTCGGCGTGGAGCGCGAGCGCGGCCGGGCCGTGCTCACCCACTCCCCCGCCCGCGTCGCACCCAACGACACGGCCTGGGAGGACAGCCGCAAGCCGCTGGCCGGCGAGTTCCGCTTCCGCGGCCGCACCGTCATCGTGGTCGCCAACCACTTCGCCTCCAAGGGCGGCGACCAGTCCCTGCACGCGGCCGTCCAGCCGCCCAGGCGCTCCTCCGAGGTCCAGCGCACCGCGCAGGCGAAGGTGGTCAACCACTTCGTGCGGCAGGTGCTGGCGGTGGAGCGGAAGGCCAACGTCGTCGTCCTCGGCGACATCAACGACTTCGAGTTCTCCGCCACCACCCGCGAGCTGACCGCGGGCGGCGCGCTGCACAGCGCGGTGCTCTCGCTGCCCGAGGACGAGCGCTACACCTACGTCTACGACGGCAACGCCCAGGTGCTGGACCAGACCCTGGTCTCCCCGGGCATCGACCGCTTCGACTACGACATCGTGCACGTCAACGCGGAGTTCGCCGACCAGGCGAGCGACCACGACCCCCAGGTGATCCGCTTCCGTCCCTGAGGCGGGGCGCCCCCGTGAGAACCGGCCGTGCCGCCCGCCCGGAAAGCGGGCGGGCGGCACGGCCGACACGTTCCGCCGCGCGGGGCGTGACCGTCATGATCCTCCTATCGTTGGACCGTGCGGCTGCGCCGCCCGGCGCGGCGGGCAGGAGTGGCACGTCGATGACCGTCGAACTCACCGACAGGATCGAGGTCGAGATGGCCGACGGCGGCGAACCGAGCCTGGACGAACTGTTCGAGCTGCTGGAGCGGATGCCCGTCCCCGAGGGCTACAAGGCGGAGATCGTCGAGGGGACCGTCCATATGACGCCGCAGCGGGACGCGCACTGGGAGATCATCCGCAGGATCGTACGCGCCCTGGAGGACCGGTTCGGCATGAAGGTGAAGGTGAAGTCGGACGTACGCATCGACCTCCCCGGACACGGCAACGGCTTCGCGCCGGATGTGGCGAAGCTCGGCGACACCGCCGAGGTGATCTCGGACGGCACACGCGGCAACGACTACGGCAAGAAGTGCGAGGCGTACGCCGCCGCCGAGGTTCCCGCCTATCTGATCGTCGATCCGTACACCGCACAGTGCCACCTGTTCACCCGGCCCAAGAGGGCGAGTACAGCAGCCACCTCATCGTCGACTTCGGCGAGGCGGTCGACATGACGGGCACCCCCGCCGACCTCGTGCTGCACACCCGGGACTTCCCCCGAGAACGCGCCTCGGGCCGGGGCGACCGCTGACCGGACCGGCCGGACGGCCGGTTGGACCGGCCGCTTCGGCGTGGGCCAGACTCGCCCCATGCCCGACTCCCCCTTCGGCCGCGTCGCCGCCGCCATGATCACCCCGTTCGACTCCTCCGGCGCGCTGGACCTCCCCGGCGCCCGGCGGCTGGCCGCCCATCTGGTGGACCGGGGCGGCTGCGACGCCCTGGTGCTCAGCGGCACCACCGGCGAGTCCCCGACCACCTCCGACGACGAGAAGACCGCGCTGGTACGGGCCGTGGCCGACGAGGTCGGCGACCGGGCCCGGATCGTCGCCGGTGTCGGGTCCGCCGACACCCGGCACTCGATGGAACTGGCGCGGGCCGCCGAGGAGGCGGGCGCCCACGGCCTGCTGGTCGTCACGCCGTACTACTCCCGTCCCACGCAGGAGGCCGTCGCCCGCCATCTGGCCGCCGTCGCCGACGCCACCGCCCTGCCGGTGATGCTCTACGACATCCCCGCCCGCACCGGGGCGGGCACCGCGCTGACGGTGGAGACGCTGACGCGGCTCGCGGAGCACCCGCGCGTCCGCGCGGTCAAGGACTGCGCCTACGACCTGATGAAGACGGCGAAGGTGCTGGGCTCCACCGGGCTGGTCTACTACTCCGGCTGCGACGAGATGACCCTGCCGCTGCGCGCGATCGGCGCCCACGGCTGTGTGAGCACGGTCGCCAACGTGGCGGGGCCCGCCGTACGCGGCGTCCTGGACGCCTTCGACGCCGGCGACCACGCCGGGGCCGCCCGGCGCCATCGGGCCCTGGTGCCGCTGGTCGACGCGATGATGTCCCAGGTGCCCGGCGCGGTGTCGGTCAAGGCGCTGTTCGCCGCGGCGGGACTGCCGGGCGGGCCGGTGCGCCCGCCGCTGCTGCCTGCCGACGAGGCGCTGACCGCGCACCTGGCCGACGCCCTCAGGGCGGCGCTGTCCCGGTGATCCGGCCCGGCGGCCCCGGGCCGGATCAGGCCGGGCCGGCCGGACCGCTCCGGTGGTCCGGCTCGGCCCACATCCCCTGCGGCCCGTGAGGCCCCCGCGGCTCCCGCGCGGCCGGCTGTCCGCCGGCGGGCGCGTCCGTCAGGTCACGCACCAGGAGGGCGGCGCCCGCGACCGCGCCCGGCATCAGGAGGACCGCGGCCAGCGGCACCAGGAAGCACAGTGCCAGCGGCGCCCCGAAGCCGACCGCGAGCGCCTTGCGCCCGCGCAGCATCCGCAGCCGCTCGCGGACGGGGATGTCACGGCGCTGCATGGCAACCGAGGCGAGTTCCAGCGTCAGGAAGAACCCCGCGACGAGGAGACCGGCGACGGGGACGACGGTCTGGCCGACGACGGGCACGAAGCCGAGCAGGAACAGCACCACGCCGAAGGGCAGGGCCCACGCCAGAACGTAGAGGCTGTCGCACAGGGAGATCCACAGTCCGCGCAGCAGCGAGACCTCCGGGCCCTCGGGGCAGCCGCCCTCGGCCTCCTCGACCTTCTCCGACAGGGACTCGTAGAAGGGGTCGCCGACCAGCAGGGTGACGGCGGTGAAGGTGAGCACCGCCATCAGCAGGCCGCCGGCGAACAGCAGCACGGTGAAGGTGCCGCGCAGCAGTCCGGCCCAGGGCGAGGACCAGTCGTCGGCGAACGGCGTGGCCCAGGCGGCCAGGTCGTCGGCCCAGAAGCCGAGGACGGTCAGGGCCACCGTGTAGAGCACCAGGGTGATGAGCGCGGGCAGCAGCCCGAAGCCGAACCACCGTCCGTTGCGCAGGACCCACTTCTGGCCCTGTCCCAGGTACCGCGCTCCGGCCGTGAGATCACTCATGACCGCACAGCGTAACGGGCCCGCCGCCCGGTGGGGGCGGCGGGCCCGGCCGGTCCTCCGGCGCCGGGGGTACCCGGCGCGCGTCAGTTGTGGCTGTGCAGGGCCTCGTTCAGACCACCCCAGGAACCGGAGCGCTGGAGGGCCTCGACGGCTCCGGTGGTGGAGTTGCGGCGGAACAGGAGGTTGTTCGCGCCGGACATCTCCAGCGCCTTGACGACCTTGCCGTCGGGCAGGGCGACGCGGGTGCCGGCCGTCAGGTAGAGGCCCGCCTCCACGATGCAGTCGTCGCCCAGCGAGATGCCGATGCCGGCCTCGGCGCCCAGCAGGCAGCGCCTGCCGATGGAGATGGTCTGCTTGCCGCCGCCGGAGAGGGTGCCCATGATCGAGGCGCCGCCGCCGATGTCGGAGCCGTCCTCGACGACGACGCCCGCGCTGATGCGGCCCTCGACCATGGAGGTGCCCAGCGTCCCGGCGTTGAAGTTGACGAACCCCTCGTGCATCACGGTGGTGCCGGAGGCGAGGTGGGCGCCCAGGCGCACCCGGTCGGCGTCGCCGATGCGCACGCCCCTGGGGATGACGTAGTCGGTCATCCGGGGGAACTTGTCGACGCTGGTGACCGTGAGCTGCCTGCCCTCGGCGCGGGCGGCGAGGCGGACCTGCTCGACCCTCTCGACGGGGACGGGGCCGAGGCTGGTCCAGGCCACGTTGGCGAGCAGGCCGAAGATGCCGTCCAGGTTCTGGCCGTGCGGCCTCACCAGGCGGTGGCTGAGCAGGTGCAGCCGCAGGTAGGCGTCGTGCGCGTCCAGGGGCTTGTCGTCCAGCGAGGCGATGGAGGTGCGGACGGCGATGACCTCGACACCGCGGACCGGGTCCGGGCCCAGGGCCTGCGGCGCGGCGTCGCCGAGCAGTTCGGCGGCGCGCTCGGCGCTCAGCCGCTCGGTGCCGGCGGGGCCGGGCGCCTCGGTCAGCTCGGGCGCGAGGAACCAGGTGTCGAGTACGGCTCCCCCCTCCAGCGCGACGGTGGCCAGTCCGGCGGCGACCGCGCCGGTCGTACGGGGTGCGGATGCGGGTGCTTCGGTCATGGCCAAACGCTAACCGGACACCTTCCGCGAACGCGAACCGGTCCCACCGGCCGGACGCGGCGGCGGGCACGCGCGGGGCGCGCCCGCGGTGCCGTCAGTGGCCGCCGCCGAGGTTGAGGACCACCACACCGGCGACGACCAGGAGGATCCCGGTGATCCTGGCGGCGTTGACCGCCTCGCCGATGAAGACCATGCCGATCACGGCGATGGCGGCGGTGCCGACGCCCGACCAGATCGCGTACGCGGTGCCGACCGACATGGTCTTGAGCGTCTGCGCGAGCAGGGCGAACGCGACGAGGTACCCGGCGGCGGTGCCCAGGGTGGGCCACAGCCGGGTGAAACCGTCGCTGTACTTCATCGAGGTGGTCGCCAGCACCTCGGCCAGGATCGCGCAGGCCAGCATCAGATACGCCATGTGCCGAGGCTACGCAGCGGTACGGCGGGGCCGTCGGCCGCCCCACCCCCCGCGCACGCCGCCGGCCGGGGCCCGCGAAGGGGCCCCGGCCGGCGGGGAAGGCGCTGGGCGCCCGGGTCTCGCCCGGTGCCCGGGATGTCCGGCGCCTCAGACGTTGAAGCCGAGCGCGCGCAGCTGCTCGCGGCCCTCGTCGGTGATCTTGTCCGGACCCCACGGCGGCATCCAGACCCAGTTGATGCGCAGTTCGTTGACGATGCCGTCGGTCGCCGACTTCGCCTGGTCCTCGATCACGTCGGTCAGCGGGCAGGCCGCGGACGTCAGCGTCATGTCCAGTGTGGCGGTGTTGTCGTCGTCGATGTGGATGCCGTAGATCAGGCCCAGGTTGACGACGTCGATGCCCAGCTCGGGGTCCACCACGTCGTACAGCGCCTCGCGGACCTCGTCCTCGCTCGCCGGCTTCGTCGTGGTCGGCGTCTCGCTCATGCGGTCCTCTCCTCGGCCTTCTTCTCGGCGGAGCCGTCGCCCAGGGCCTGGGCGGTGGCGTCCTTCCATGCCATCCAGCTCAGCAGGGCACACTTCACGCGTGCCGGGTACTTGGAGACCCCGGCGAACGCGACCGCGTCCTCCAGGACCTCCTCCATCTCGTCGTCCGGCTCGATCCGGCCCTTGGACTGCATCAGCTCCAGGAAGGTCTCCTGGACCCGGCGCGCCTCGGCCAGATCCTTGCCGACCAGCAGGTCGTTCAGCACCGAGGCGCTGGCCTGGCTGATGGAGCAGCCCTGCCCCTCGTAGCTGACGTCCGCGACGGTGGAGCCGTCCATCCTCACCCGCAGGGTGATCTCGTCGCCGCACGTCGGGTTGACGTGGTGCACCTCGGCGTCGCCGTCGCGCAGCCCCCGTCCGTGCGGGTGCTTGTAGTGGTCCAGGATCACGTCCTGGTACATGGAGTCAAGCTTCACGAGTCACCTTCAGCCACTGCGGTCGTCCGTCGTCGGTCACGGAACATCAACCGAAGAAGTTCCGTACGTGTTCCAGCCCCTCCACCAGGGCGTCGACCTCCGCCGGAGTGGAGTACAGATAGAACGACGCCCGGGTGGTCGCGGGAATTCCGTACCTGAGGCAGACGGGCCTGGCGCAGTGGTGGCCGACCCGGACGGCGATGCCCTGCTCGTCGAGCACCTGGCCCACGTCGTGGGGGTGGATGTCGCCGAGCGCGAAGGAGATCGCGGCGCCGCGGTCATCGGCCGTGGACGGGCCGATGATCCTCAGGGAGGGGACCTCCTGGAGCCTGCGCACCGCGTACTCGGTGATCGCGTGCTCATGGGCGGCGATGCGGTCCATGCCGATCGCGGTCAGGTAGTCCACGGCAGCGCCCAGCCCGACGGCCTGCGCGATCGGCGGGGTGCCCGCCTCGAACTTGTGGGGCGCGGGGGCGTAGGTGGAGGAGTGCATCGAGACGGTCTCGATCATCTCGCCGCCGCCGAGGAAAGGCGGCAGGTCCTCCAGCAGCTCCTGGCGGCCCCACAGCACGCCGATGCCGGTCGGCCCGCACATCTTGTGGCCGGTGAAGGCCACGAAGTCGGCCTGGAGCGCCTGGACGTCCACCGTCATGTGCGGGGCGGCCTGGGAGGCGTCGACCACCACCAGCGCGCCGACCTCCTGGGCGCGCCGGACGATCGCCTCGACCGGGTTGACCGTGCCCAGGATGTTGGAGACCAGCACGAAGGAGACGACCTTGGTCCGCTCGGTGATGATCTCGTCGATGTTCGACAGGTCCAGACGGCCGTCGTCGGTGAGACCGAACCACTTCAGCTTCGCGCCCGTGCGCTGCGCCAGCAGCTGCCAGGGCACGATGTTGGAGTGGTGCTCCATCTCCGTGATGACGATCTCGGTCCGGTCGTCGACGCGGTAGGGCTCGTCGGCCCAGCCGAGCATGTTCGCCACGAGGTTGAGCGACTCCGAGGCGTTCTTGGTGAAGATCACCTCGTCGCGGCTCGGGGCGTTGACGAAGGCGGCGACCTTGTCGCGCGCCCCCTCGTACAGCGCCGTGGCCTCCTCGGCGAGCACGTGGACGCCGCGGTGGACGTTGGCGTTGTGCCGCGCGTAGTAGTCGTTCAGCGCGTCGAGGACCTGGTTCGGCTTCTGGGAGGTCGCCGCGTTGTCCAGGTACACGACCTTCTTCCCGTCGTGGACCGTGCGGTCCAGCAGCGGGAAGTCCTTGCGGATCGCGTCCGTGTCGAGAAGGCCCGGCAGCTGTGTCACGCTCGTGTTTCTCCGTTCTCCCCCGTGGCCTCACGTCCCGGAGGTACCCCATTGCGCGCCCGTCCGGCCGGGCCGGGGGCGCCCTCGGTGCGCGGGGCCGCCGGGGCGGCCCCGCGGATGCGGCTCACGCCGTCCGGTCGCCCTTGACGTAGGCCTCGTAGCCCTCTTCCTCCAGCTTGTCCGCCAGCTCCGGGCCACCGGACTCGGCGATCCGGCCGGCCGCGAAGACGTGGACGTGGTCGGGCTTGATGTAGCGCAGGATGCGCGTGTAGTGGGTGATCAGCAGGGTGCCGACCTCACCGGTCTCGCGGACGCGGTTGACGCCCTCGGAGACGATGCGCAGCGCGTCGACGTCCAGGCCGGAGTCGGTCTCGTCGAGGATCGCGATCCGCGGCCGGAGCAGCTCCAGCTGGAGGATCTCGTGGCGCTTCTTCTCACCGCCGGAGAAGCCCTCGTTGACGTTGCGCTCGGCGAAGGCGGGGTCGATGTTGAGGCGCTCCATGGCCTCCTTGACCTCCTTCACCCAGGTGCGCAGCTTGGGGGCCTCGCCGCGGATGGCCGTGGCGGCGGTGCGCAGGAAGTTGGAGACGGACACGCCGGGCACCTCGACCGGGTACTGCATGGCGAGGAAGACGCCGGCGCGGGCGCGCTCGTCGACGCTCATCTCCAGGACGTCCTCGCCGTCCAGGGTGACGGTGCCGCCGGTGATCGTGTACTTGGGGTGGCCCGCCAGCGAGTAGGCGAGGGTGGACTTGCCGGAGCCGTTGGGGCCCATGATGGCGTGCGTCTCGCCCTGCTTCACGGTCAGGTCGACGCCGCGCAGGATCTCGGTGGGGCCGTTCTCGGCCTCGACGGAGACGTGCAGGTCGTGGATCTCAAGCGTTGCCATGGGGCTTCAGGACTCCTGGGTGGTGGAGACGAGCACGGCCGCGTCGGGGCCGTCTCCTTCGATCTTGACGGGGTATACGGGGACGGGACGCGTGGCGGGCGGTCCGTCGGGCTTGCCGGTGCGCAGGTCGAAGCTGGACCCGTGCAGCCAGCACTCGATGTGGCAGTCCTCCACCTCGCCCTCGGAGAGCGAGACGTTCGCGTGCGAGCAGATGTCGTTGATCGCGAAGACCTCCCCCCGCGTGCGGACGAGCGAGACCGGGACGCCGCCGATCTCCACCCGCCTGGGGGTGTCCTCCTCCAGCTCGCCGAGCGAGGCGACGCGGACGAAGCCCGCGCTGCCCACCGCGCTTTCGCCGGTGCTCATGCGACCGACTCCTCCAGTTCCTCATCGATCCTGGCGATGAGGCGGTCCTGCAGGTCGGGCAGGCCGATCTGCTGGACCAGCTCGGCGAAGAAGCCGCGCACCACCAGGCGGCGGGCGTCCTGCTCCGGGATGCCGCGCGCCATCAGGTAGAACAGCTGCTCGTCCTCGAAGCGGCCGGTGGCCGAGGCGTGGCCGGCTCCGACGATCTCGCCGGTCTCGATCTCCAGGTTGGGCACCGAGTCCACCCGCGCGCCGTCGGTGAGGACGAGGTTGCGGTTGAGCTCGTAGGTGTCGGTGCCGGTGGCCGAGGCCCGGATCAGCACGTCGCCGATCCACACCGCGTGCGCGTCCTGGCCCTGGAGGGCGCCCTTGTAGACGACGTTGCTGCGGCAGTTGGACGCCTCGTGGTCGACGAAGAGGCGGTGCTCCTGGTGCTGGCCGTCGTCGGTGAAGTACAGGCCGTACAGCTCCGCCTCGCCGCCGGGGCCGGCGTAGTTGACGCGCGGGTGCAGGCGCACCACGTCGCCGCCGAAGGTGACGACCACGGACTTGAAGGTGGCGTCGCGGCCGATCAGCGCGTTGTGCTGGGAGCAGTGCACGGCCGTGTCGGCCCAGTCCTGCACGGAGACGACCGTCAGCTTGGCGCCGTCGCCCAGCACGTACTCCACGTTGGCGGCGCGTACGCCGTCGCCGGTGTGGTCGATGACGACGACGGCCTCGGCGAAAGCGCCCAGTTCGAAGACGGTGTGCCCGTAGGAGACGCCGCCCTGGCCCTGGATGTTCACCCGGATCGGCTCGGTGAGCACGGTCTCCTTGGGCACGGTGACGACGGCGGCCTTCTCGAAGGCGCTGTAGGCCTGTGCGGCGACCCGGTCGACGGGCTTGCCGGCCCGTCCCAGCCGGGCGTCGTCGCGGCCGACGGTCTCCACCGTCACGCCGTCGGGCGCCGAGACGTCGACCTTGACGCCGCCGCCCGCCTCGGCGGTGCCGTCGTGCAGGCCCCGCAGCCGCTCCAGCGGGGTGAAGCGCCACTCCTCCTCGCGGCCGTGCGGCACGGGGAAGTCCGCCACGTCGAAGGACGGCGGGGCGCTCATCCGGGTGGCGACGGTGGACTCGGCCGCCACCGCGATGGATCCGGCGGTCGTGGACCCGGCCGGGATGTTCTGAGCCTCAGCCATGGCTGTCGTGTTGCTCACTCTCTGTCTTCTGTGTTCGCCGGTCCCCGGGCTTCTTCTGCGCCCGGGAACCGGCTCACGGTCACGGAGGGGGAAGGGCGGGTGGCCGGGCGGTCAGCCGACCGCGCCCTCCATCTGCAGCTCGATCAGCCGGTTGAGCTCCAGGGCGTACTCCATGGGCAGCTCCTTGGCGATCGGCTCGACGAAGCCGCGCACGATCATCGCCATCGCCTCGTCCTCGGACAGACCGCGCTGCATCAGGTAGAACAGCTGGTCGTCGCTGACCTTGGAGACCGTCGCCTCGTGGCCCATCGTCACGTCGTCCTCGCGGACGTCGACGTAGGGGTAGGTGTCCGAGCGCGAGATGGTGTCCACCAGCAGCGCGTCGCACAGCACGTTGGACTTGGAGTTCTCCGCGCCCTCGCCGATCTCGATCAGACCGCGGTAGGAGGTGCGGCCGCCGCCCCGCGCCACCGACTTGGAGACGATGTTGGAGGAGGTGTTGGGCGCCATGTGCACCATCTTGGCGCCGGCGTCCTGGTGCTGGCCCTCGCCCGCGAAGGCGATCGAGAGGGTCTCGCCCTTGGCGTGCTCGCCCATCAGGTAGACGGCCGGGTACTTCATGGTCACCTTGGAGCCGATGTTGCCGTCGACCCACTCCATCGTCGCGCCCTCGTAGGCCACGGCGCGCTTGGTGACCAGGTTGTACACGTTGTTCGACCAGTTCTGGATGGTCGTGTAGCGGCAGCGGGCGCCCTTCTTGACGATGATCTCCACGACCGCCGAGTGCAGCGAGTCGGACTGGTAGATCGGCGCGGTGCAGCCCTCGACGTAGTGGACGTAGGCGTCCTCGTCGACGATGATCAGCGTCCGCTCGAACTGGCCCATGTTCTCGGTGTTGATCCGGAAGTAGGCCTGGAGCGGGATGTCCACGTGGACGCCCTTGGGCACGTAGATGAACGAGCCGCCGGACCACACCGCGGTGTTCAGCGCGGCGAACTTGTTGTCGCCGGCCGGGATGACGGTGCCGAAGTACTCCTGGAACAGCTCCGGGTGCTCCTTGAGCGCGGTGTCGGTGTCCAGGAAGATGACGCCCTGGCTCTCCAGGTCCTCGCGGATCTGGTGGTAGACCACCTCGGACTCGTACTGGGCGGCGACGCCGGCGACCAGGCGCTGCTTCTCGGCCTCGGGGATGCCCAGCTTGTCGTAGGTGTTCTTGATGTCCTCCGGCAGGTCCTCCCAGGTCTGGGCCTGCTTCTCGGTGGACCGCACGAAGTACTTGATGTTGTCGAAGTCGATGCCGCTCAGGTCCGAGCCCCAGTTCGGCATGGGCTTCTTCTCGAAGAGCTTCAGGCCCTTCATGCGGAGCTTCAGCATCCACTCCGGCTCGGACTTCTTGCCCGAGATGTCGCGGACGACCTCCTCGGAGAGGCCGCGCTTGGCCGAGGCGCCGGCGGCGTCCGGGTCGGCCCAGCCGTACTCGTACTTGCCCAGGCCCTCCAGCTCAGGGTGGGCAGTCTCCGTGGGGAGAGTCATGCGGGGTTCCTCCCGGCTGTACTTGCAGATGCTGTCGCTGCGGTGGTCTTGGATGTCTTGGGTGTCCCGGGTACCGCCCCGGAGGCCCCCTTGGGGATGAACGTCGTGCACACCCCGTCGCCGTGGGCGATGGTGGCCAGACGCTGCACATGGGTGCCGAGCAGGCGGGAGAAGACCTCCGTCTCCGCCTCGCACAGCTGCGGGAACTGCTCGGCGGCATGCGCCACCGGACAGTGGTGCTGGCAGAGCTGCTCTCCGCTGGAGGCGGGCGCGCCGCGCGCGGTGGCAGCGTACCCGTCCCTGGACAGGGCCTCGGCCAGAACCCTGGCCCTCTCCCCGGGCGCGGCCCCCTCCAGCTCGGCGCGGTACCGCTCGGCCTGGGCGGCGACCCGGGCGCGGGCGAAGTCCGCGACCGCGGCCCGCCCCTTCTCGCCGCCGCCGGCGGCCTTGGCTATCCAGCGCATGGCGTCGACGGCGAGCTGGTCGTAGGCCTGGTCGAAGGCGCTGCGGCCGTAGTCGGTGAGCGCGAAGGACCTGGCGGGGCGGCCCCTGCCGCGCGAGCCGTAGACCCGCTTCTCACGGGGCTCGACGACGCCCTCGGAGACGAGCGCGTCCAGATGGCGGCGGACCGCCGCCTGGGTGAGCTCCAGCCGCTGGGCCAGTTCGGCCGCGGTGGACGGGCCGTGGTCGAGGATGGAGCGCGCGACCTTGTTGCGGGTGCCGTGGTGCTCGTCCGGGGCCGGGTGTACGGGGGCGCGGGTGTCACCGCCGCCCTGGTGGGCCGCCATATGCTCTCGCGCCTCCTCACTCCGCCCCGGGTCCGCAGCGCTCCCGCCCGCCGCGGCCGGGCCGCCGGTGACGGCGGGTGCGCTTTTTCACAACGCCATTGTTGCGTAATTCCGAGGAGACGGGCAAGCCGCGCCCTGACCGGCCCGGATGGGATGCATCACGTAAGGCGCGCCTTACCCGGACACCGGCCGCGCGGGCGGGACGCCACGGACAGGGCGGTGGCACGGCCCTGCGGGGGCGGCGCGCGGACGGGCTCCTAGACTCGCCCGTATGCGAGACACGGCGGCCGTCGAGGTCGCGGGACTGGTGAAGCGGTACGGGAGCAGGACGGCGGTGGACGGGCTGGACCTCACCGTCGAACGCGGCACCGTCACCGCCGTCCTCGGCCCCAACGGGGCCGGCAAGACCACCACCATCGAGACCTGCGAAGGCTACCGCCGCGCGGACGCGGGCACCGTACGCGTCCTGGGCCTGGACCCGGTCGCCGACGCCGCCGCGCTGCGGCCCCGGATCGGCGTGATGCTCCAGAGCGGCGGGGTCTACCCCACCGTCCGCGCCGCGGAGATGCTGCGCCACATGGCCGCGCTGCACGCCCGCCCGCTGGACCCCGGCACGCTGATCGAACGGCTGGGACTGGCCGGCTGCGGCCGCACCCCCTACCGGCGGCTGTCCGGCGGCCAGCAGCAGCGCCTGGCGCTGGCCATGGCCGTCGTCGGGCGGCCCGAGCTGGTCTTCCTGGACGAGCCGACCGCCGGCCTGGACCCGCAGGCCCGCCGCTCCGCCTGGGAGCTGGTGCGGGAGCTGCGCGCGGACGGCGTGACGGTGGTGCTGAGCACCCACTTCATGGACGAGGCCGAGACCCTGGCCGACGACGTCGCGATCATCGACGAGGGCCGGGTGATCGCGCAGGGCAGCCCCGAGGAGCTGTGCCGCGGCGGCGCCGAGAACACCCTGAGCTTCACCGGGCGCCCCGGCCTCGACCTGGGCTCGCTGCTGAAGGCGCTGCCGCCGGACACCGCCGCCGCCGAGACGGCCCCGGGCTCTTACCGCCTGACCGGCACCGTCGACCCCCAGCTCCTGGCCACGGTGACCTCCTGGTGCGCGCAGAACGGGGTGATGCCGGACGGCATCGCGGTGGAGCGGCACACACTGGAGGACGTCTTCCTGGAGCTGACGGGCAAGGAGCTGCGGTCGTGAGGCGGTACCCACACACCGGCCGGGGGCCCGGGGGTCGCCCCCCGGAAGAACACAGCCTGGAGCTGACGGGCGAGGAGCTGCGGTCGTGAGTACGGAGAACACCGGGCCGGGCGCATACGCCCCCGCCCCCGGCGCGGCCCCGCTGCCCCGGATGATCGCCGCGCAGGCCGCGCTGGAGACCCGGCTGCTGCTGCGGCACGGCGAGCAGCTGCTGCTGACGGTCGTCATCCCCACTCTGCTGCTGGTGCTGTTCAGCGCCGTGGACATCGTGGACCTGGCCGGGGAGGGAGGCGGCGGGGGCGAACGCGTGGACTTCCTGGCACCGGGCGTGCTGGCGCTGGCCGTGCTCTCGACCGCCTTCACCGGCCAGGCGATCTCCACCGGCTTCGAGCGGCGCTACGGCGTCCTCAAGCGGCTGGCCGCCTCCCCCCTGCCCCGCTGGGGGCTGATGGCGGCCAAGACGTGCGCGGTGCTGGTCATCGAGGTGCTGCAGGTGGCGCTGCTGACGTCGGTGGCCCTGGCGCTGGGATGGTCTCCGCACGGCGGTCCGCTCGCCGTGGCGCTGCTGCTGGTCGCCGGGACGGCGGCGTTCTCCGGTCTCGGACTGCTGATGGCCGGGACGCTGCGGGCCGAGGCGACGCTGGCGGCGGCCAACCTCGTCTTCGTCCTGCTGCTGGTCGGCGGCGGGGTGGTGGTGCCGCTGGAGAAGTTCCCCGAGCCGGTGCGCGCGGTCCTGGAGCTGCTGCCGATCTCCGCGCTCTCCGAGGGGCTGCGCGAGGTGCTGCGGGACGGGGCCGGGATGCCCTGGGGGAGTCTGGCGGTCCTGGGCGTGTGGGCGGTGGCGGGTCTGGCCGCCGCGGCCCGCTTCTTCCGCTGGGAATGACCGCCTCCGCCCTCCGTACGGGCGGCGCGCGCAAGGAGCGCGGGGAGTGCGGCCAGCCTGACCGCGCCCCCTCGTGAAAGCTTGCACAAGCGCCCGCCTACCATGGTGTCCGTGCCCAATCTGCTCGAATTCGCGCGAAACCCCGTCGCGTACGTCGCCAGGCGCTGGACCCCCGCCCAGCGCACCGTGGAGCGCGCCACCCTGACCGCGCTCGTCCTGAGCGTGCTCATCGTGGTCACCGGCGGGGTGGTGCGGCTGACCGGCTCGGGGCTGGGGTGCGACACCTGGCCCAAGTGCAGCGGGGACAGCCTGGTCGCCACACCCGAGATGGGGCTGCACGGCGCCATCGAGTTCGGCAACCGTCTGCTGACGTACGTGCTGTGCGCCGCCGTCGGCTGGGCGATCGTCGCGGTCCGCTCGGCGAAGCCGCGCCGCCGGGGCCTGTCGCGTCTGGCCTGGTCGCAGTTCTGGCTGGTCGTCGCCAACGGCCTGCTGGGCGGTGTGACGGTGCTGCTGCGGCTGAACCCCTACACCGTCGCCGCGCACTTCCTGCTCGCCAGCGTGCTCATCACGGTCACCACCGTCACCTGGCTGCGGGCCCGCGAGGGCGACGAAGCGCCGCGCCCGCTGGCCGGGCCGCGGATCCGGCAGCTCGCGGCGGCGCTGACGGCCGTGTCCGTGCTGCTGATCGTCGTCGGCACCATGGTGACGGGCGCGGGCCCCCACGCGGGCGACAGCAGCGATGTGCCGCGGATGGGCGTGGACTGGGAGACGACCGCCAGGGTGCACGCCCTGCTGGCCTGGGCCGTGGTGGCCCTGACCGTGCTGCTGTGGCTGGCGCTGCGGGCCGTGGACGCGCCCCGGAACCCTCTCGTCCGCACCCGGGACCTCTTCCTGGTCCTGCTGGCACAGGGCGTCATCGGCTACGTCCAGTACTTCACCGAGCTGCCGGAAGCGCTGGTCGCGGCGCACCTGCTGGGCTCCTGCCTGGTGTGGGTCGCCACCCTGCGGATGCTGCTGTCGCTGCGCGAGCGCGGTCTGCCCCCGGTGGCGGACACCGCGGCCGCGGCCCCCGTGCCCGCCGGCCGGCCGGAGCCGGCCGCGTCCGGCCTGTAGGACCCCGGCGGCGCGGGTCGCCCGGGCCCGGGGCGGGGACCACGGCACGGATGCGCGAAGCCCGGTACGGCACGGCCGTACCGGGCTTCGCGCATCCGTGCCGGGCGGCGGACGAACACCGGAAGGCGGCGGCGGAACGCGGGCCGGCGGGCCCTCGGGGCCGTCCGGCCGCGCGCTCGCACCAGCGGTCCTCGGGCGCGTCAGCGGTCCTTGGGGCCCCCGACCTGGATGCCCGCCATCCGCTCCCACTCGTAGGGGCCGGTGCGGATCCGGGCGGCGAGGTCCCCGTCGAGGGCCTCGTGGACGGTGACGCCCGCCTTCTGCGCGGCCTTCTGCGCGACCTCGTGGGAAGGAGCCACCAGATCTCCCCAGCCGCCGTCCTCGCCGACGAGGACGATGCGCACGCCGCGCTCGCCGATGTAGGAGATCTGGGCGTCGGCGCCGCCGCCGTGCTCCTTGGCGAACGCGGTGATCTCCTTGGCGAGCTTGGTCACCCAGCGCTGGGCCTTGGCGTCGGGCCCGGTCTCTTCCGCCTGCTGTGTGCTGTCCATGAACAGGATGCTACCGATGGGTAGATCGCCTGGCGACCGCCGCTCCGGGTGGCCTGCGCCACGCCCGGCGCCGACCCGCGGGCGGTACGGCGCCGGCGCGGGAGCGGTGCGGGACGCGTATGCGGAACCGGTGCGGGATCAGCGCAGGAAGGGGTCCACCGCCACCGCCACGAACAGCAGCGACACATAGGTGATGGACCAGTGGAACAGCCGCATCTCCTTGAGCTTGGCGCCCGTGACCCCGGCCTTGGCCCTGGCCTGGAGGGCGTGCGCCTCCCACAGCCACCAGCCGCCCGCGGCGAGCGCGACCAGCGGGTAGAACCAGCCGACGTAGCCCAGCGGCCACAGGGTCAGCGAGACGGCCACCATGACCCAGCTGTAGACCACGATCTGCCGGGCCACCGCGCGGTTGCCCGCGACGACCGGGAGCATCGGGACCCCGACGCGGGCGTAGTCGTCCTTGACCTTCATCGACAGCGGCCAGTAGTGCGGCGGCGTCCAGAAGAAGATGACCAGGAAGAGGACGACGGCGGCCCAGCTCACCTCGTTCTTCACCGACGACCAGCCGATGAGCACGGGCATGCAGCCGGCGATGCCGCCCCAGACGATGTTCTGGGCGGTGCGCCGCTTGAGGATCATCGTGTAGACGACCACGTAGAACAGCAGCGCGCCCAGGGACAGCGCCGCAGAGAGCCAGTTGACCGTCCAGCCGAACCACAGCGTGGAGACCACGGCCAGCGTGACGCCGAAGACCAGGGCCTCGCGCGGGGTCAGCACACCGGTGACCAGGGGGCGCCGCTCGGTGCGGTGCATCAGCGCGTCGATGTCGCGGTCGATGTACATGTTCAGCGCGTTGGCGCCGCCCGCCGACAGGTAGCCGCCCAGGCAGGTCGCCAGGACCAGCCACAGGTCGGGGACGCCCTGTTCGGCGAGGAACATCACCGGAATGGTGGTGATCAGCAGCAGTTCGATGATCCGCGGCTTGGTCAGCGCCACATAGCCCTTGATACGGGCCCCGAGCGGCCGGTGTGCTGGGCTCTGATCGAGCTCCCCCACAACCCCTCGGGTGTGGGCGGTATCCCCACCCGCGGGACGGGATTCGACGGCCGTCACGGACACCCCTGATCACGATGCGACATGCGCGGCTCGCGCCGCGTGGGAACAAGCGAGTCCGGACCTTCGCAGGCCCCCTCACGACTCGCACCTACCACGCCACTGTAGACGCTGGCCATACGCCGCTCGCCCCGGGGGTCGCCCGTGTCGGTGCGCCCCGCCGGGGGGTGCCCCGGCGGGGCGCGGACAGGAGCCGCGGGGGGCCTCGCGCGGCACCTCGAGGTCGCGCTCATGTGCGCCCGGCGCCCCACAGATGCCCAGGTGAGGACCGTGGAGCGCCCGGTTTCAAACGATTCGTTCTCCCCGCTTCCCAAAGGGTGAGCGGGCCGAAAGAGGGAACCCTGGCGAGGGTACGCTCGACACCGCCCGGTGTGACCTGACAGACACCGGCCTTCGACATGTGGAGAGGAGCCCTGACGCAGGGTGAGCACCAAGCCGACCACCACAGATCTCGAGTGGACCGAACTGGATCAGCGGGCTGTCGACACCGTACGGGTCCTGGCGATGGACGCCGTGCAGAAAGTCGGTAACGGACACCCCGGTACCGCCATGAGCCTCGCTCCGGCGGCGTACCTGCTCTTCCAGAAGCTGATGCGGCACGACCCGTCCGACGCGCGGTGGACGGGCCGGGACCGGTTCGTCCTCTCCCCCGGCCACACCAGCCTGACGCTGTACATCCAGCTGTACCTGTCCGGCTACGGGCTGGAGCTGGAGGACCTGAAGGCCTTCCGCACCTGGGACAGCAAGACCCCGGGCCACCCGGAGTACGGCCACACGGCCGGGGTCGAGACCACCACCGGCCCGCTGGGCCAGGGCATCGCCAACGCCGTGGGCATGGCGATGGCCGCCCGCTACGAGCGCGGTCTGTTCGACCCGGAGGCCGCCCCGGGCGCCTCCCCCTTCGACCACACCATCTGGACGATCGTCTCCGACGGCGACCTGGAGGAGGGGGTCTCGGCCGAGGCCTCCTCGCTGGCCGGCCACCAGAAGCTGGGCAACATCGTCGCCCTGTACGACGACAACCACATCTCCATCGAGGGCGACACCGCGACCGCGCTGTCCGAGGACGTCCTGAAGCGCTACGAGGCCTACGGCTGGCACGTCCAGCGCATCGAGCAGGCGCCCAGCGGCGACTTCGACGTCCAGGCGCTGTACGCGGCGCTGAAGGCGGCGCGGGAGGAGACCGAGCGGCCCTCCCTGATCGCCGCCCGCACGATCATCGCCTGGCCCGCGCCGAACGCGCAGAACACCGAGGCCTCACACGGCTCCGCGCTGGGCGAGGAGGAGGTCGCGGCCACCAAGCGGGTGCTGGGCTTCGACCCGGAGAAGGACTTCGAGGTGGCCGACGAGGTCCTCCGGCACGCCCGTGAGGTCGTGGACCGGGGCCGCCGGGCGCGCCGTGCCTGGGAGGACGAGCTCGCCAAGTGGCGCGGGGCCAACCCCGACCGCGCCGCCGAGTTCGACCGGATCAGCGCCGGGAGGCTGCCCGAGGGCTGGGAGAAGGCGCTGCCCTCCTTCCCCGCCGGCAAGGACATGGCCACCCGCAAGGCGTCCGGCGCGGTGCTCAAGGAGCTGGGCGGTGTGATCCCCGAGCTGTGGGGCGGCTCCGCCGACCTCGCGGGCTCCAACAACACCACCATCGACGCCTCCTCGTCCTTCCTCCCGGCGGACAACCCGCTGCCGGAGGCGGACCCGTACGGCCGCACGGTGCACTTCGGCATCCGCGAGCACGCCATGGGCTCGACCATGAACGGCATCGCGCTGCACGGCAACACCCGGATCTACGGCGGCACCTTCCTGGTGTTCTCCGACTACATGCGTCCGGCGGTGCGGCTGGCGGCCCTGATGGGGCTGCCGGTCACCTACGTGTGGACGCACGACTCCATCGGCCTGGGCGAGGACGGCCCGACCCACCAGCCGGTCGAGCACCTGGCGGCGCTGCGCGCCATCCCGGGCCTGAACATGGTCCGCCCGGCCGACGCCAACGAGACCGCGATCGCCTGGCGCGAGATCATGCGCCGCCACGGCGACCGCCCTGCCCCGCACGGCGTCGCGCTGACCCGGCAGAACGTGCCGACCTACGAGCCCAACGAGGACGCCGCCCGCGGCGGGTACGTGATGTTCGAGGCCACGGACTCCCAGGGGCGCGAGTGCGAGCCGCAGGTGATCCTCATCGCCACCGGCTCGGAGGTGCAGCTCGCCGTGGCCGCGCGCGAGTCGCTCCAGGCCGAGGGCGTGCCCGCCCGGGTGGTGTCGATGCCGTGCCTGGAGTGGTTCGAGGAGCAGGACCGCACCTGGCGCGAGCGCGTGCTGCCGCCGTCGGTCCGGGCGCGCGTGGCCGTCGAGGCCGGTGTCGGTCTGACCTGGCACCGCTATGTCGGCGACGCCGGCCGGATCGTCTCCCTGGAGCACTTCGGCGCCTCCGCCGACTACAAGGTGCTCTACCGGGAGTTCGGCCTGACCGGCGAGGCGGTCGCCGCCGCCGCCCGGGAATCCGTCGCCGCCGCCGCACGCTGACGCCAACAGGCAACGAGATCAGGAGATGCATTCCTCATGACAGACGCACTCAAGCGCCTGAGTGACGAAGGCGTGGCGATCTGGCTGGACGACCTGTCCCGCCAGCGCATCACGTCCGGCAACCTCGCCGAGCTGCTGAACGAGCAGCACGTCGTGGGTGTCACCACCAACCCGTCGATCTTCCAGAAGGCGATCTCCGAGGGGCACGGCTACGACCGGCAGCTCACCGACCTCGCCTCCCGCGGTGTGACGGTGGAGGAGGCGATCCGGATGATCACCACCGCCGACGTCCGCGACGCCGCCGACATCCTGCGCCCGGTCTTCGACGCCACGAACGGGCAGGACGGCCGGGTCTCCATCGAGGTGGACCCGCGGCTGGCCCACGCCACACGGCCCACGGTCGCCGAGGCCAAGCAGCTCGCCTGGCTGGTGGACCGCCCCAACACCCTGATCAAGATCCCCGCCACCACCCCCGGGCTTCCGGCGATCACGGAGACCATCGCCGCGGGCATCAGCGTCAACGTCACGCTGATCTTCTCGCTGGAGCGCTACCGGATGGTGATGGACGCCTACATGGAGGGTCTGGAGCAGGCGAAGGCCAGGGGGCTGGACCTGTCGGAGATCCACTCCGTGGCGTCGTTCTTCGTCTCCCGGGTGGACACCGAGATCGACAAGCGGCTGACGGCCCTGGGCACCGAGGAGGCGCTGGCGCTGCGCGGCAAGGCGGCGCTGGCCAACGCACGGCTGGCCTACCAGGCGTACGAGGAGGTCGTCGCCTCCGACCGCTGGACGGCCCTGGAGGCCGCCGGCGCCAACCGGCAGCGTCCGCTGTGGGCCTCCACCGGTGTGAAGGACCCCGGCTACCCCGACACCCTCTACGTCACCGGGCTGGTCGCGCCGAACACGGTGAACACCATGCCGGAGGCCACCCTGGAGGCCGTCGGCGACCACGGCGAGATCACCGGCGACACCGTGCGCGGCACCTACGAGCAGGCCCGCGCCGACCTCGACGCGATCGCGAAGCTCGGCATCGGCTACGACGAGGTCGTCGAGCAGCTCGAGGTCGAGGGCGTGGACAAGTTCGAGCAGGCCTGGAACGATCTGCTGGCCTCCACCGAGGCCGAGCTGAAGCGCCTCGCGCCGAAGGAGGCATAGAGCAGGTGAGCAGCGCAGCCAACCCGCTGCGTGACGCACAGGACCGGCGGCTCCCGCGCATCGCGGGGCCGTCGGGACTGGTCATCTTCGGCGTCACAGGCGATTTGTCACGAAAAAAGCTGATGCCCGCCGTTTACGACCTGGCGAACCGGGGCCTGCTCCCACCGGGTTTCTCCCTCGTCGGCTTCGCCCGCCGCGAGTGGGAGGACCAGGACTTCTGCCAGGTCGTGCACGATTCGGTCAAACAGTACGCCCGCACCCCCTTCCGCGAGGAGGTCTGGCGGCAGCTCGGCGAGGGGATGCGCTTCGTCCCCGGCGTCTTCGACGACGACGACGCGTTCGCCCGGCTGAAGTCCACCATCGACGAGCTGGACAAGTCCCGCGGCACCGGGGGCAACTTCGCGTTCTACCTCTCGGTGCCGCCGAAGTTCTTCCCCACCGTCCTGGAGCAGCTCAAGAAGCACCAGCTGTCCGAGGCCCCCGACGGATCCTGGCGCCGCGCGGTCATCGAGAAGCCCTTCGGCCACGACCTGGCCAGCGCCCAGGAGCTGAACAGGGTCGTCCACCGGGTCTTCCGCCAGTCCGACGTCTTCCGGATCGACCACTACCTGGGCAAGGAGACCGTCCAGAACATCCTGGCGCTGCGCTTCGCCAACACGATGTTCGAGCCCCTGTGGAACCGCTCCTACGTGGACCACGTGCAGATCACGATGGCCGAGGACATCGGCATCGGCGGCCGCGCGGGCTACTACGACGGCATCGGCGCCGCGCGCGACGTCATCCAGAACCACCTGCTCCAGCTGCTGGCCCTGACCGCGATGGAGGAGCCCGTCTCCTTCGACGCCAAGGCGCTGGTCACCGAGAAGCTGAAGGTGCTCAACGCGGTGCGGCTGCCGAAGGACCTGGGCCTGCACACCGTGCGCGGCCAGTACCGGGCGGGCTGGCAGGGCGGCGAGAAGGTGCCCGGCTATCTGGAGGAGGAGGGCATCGACCCGGCCTCCCGGACGGACACCTACGCCGCCATCAAGCTGGAGATCGACAACCGCCGCTGGGCGGGGGTCCCCTTCTACCTGCGCACGGGCAAGCGGCTGGGCCGCCGGGTCACCGAGATCGCGGTGGTCTTCCAGCGCGCCCCCTACTCCCCCTTCGACGCCACCGACACCCGGGAGCTGGGCCAGAACGCCCTGGTCATCCGGGTGCAGCCGGACGAGGGGGTCATGATCCGGTTCGGCTCCAAGGTGCCCGGCACCTCGATGGAGATCCGCGACGTGACGATGGACTTCGCCTACGGCGAGTCCTTCACCGAGTCCAGCCCCGAGGCGTACGAGAGGCTCATCCTGGACGTGCTGCTGGGCGACGCCAACCTCTTCCCCCGGCACCAGGAGGTCGAGCGCTCCTGGGAGATCCTGGACCCGGTCGAGGAGTACTGGGACGCGCACGGCAGGCCCGAGCCGTACACCGCCGGGACCTGGGGTCCCCAGGCGGCCGACGAGATGCTCGCACGCGACGGACGGAGCTGGCGGCGGCCATGAACATCGACCTCACCGACACCACCTCCGGCCGGATCAACGCGGCCCTGGTACGAGCGCGGCGGGCGATGGGCAGCCCGGCCGTCGGGATGGTGCTCACCCTCGTCATCGTCACCGACGAGGGCAGCCACTACGACGCGCTGAAGGCGGCCAGCGACGCGTCGAAGGAGCATCCCTCCCGCATCCTCGTCGTGGTTCGGCGCCCGGGCCGCTCGCCCCGCGACCGGGCCATGGCCCGGCTCGACGCCGAGGTGCGGGTGGGCGGCGACACCGGCACCGGCGAGACGGTCCTGCTGCGCCTCCACGGCGAACTGGCCAACCACGCCCACAGCGTCGTCCTGCCCCTGCTGCTGCCGGACGCGCCGGTCGTGGTGTGGTGGCCGGCCGATCCGCCCGAGTACCCCTCGAAGGACCCGCTGGGCGCCCTGGCACAGCGGCGCATCACCGACGCGGCGGAGACCGAGGACCCGGTCGCGGCCCTCAGGGGGCGTGCCGGCTCCTACGCGCCGGGCGACACCGACCTCTCCTGGACCCGTGTCACCCTGTGGCGCAGCGTGCTGGCCGCCGCCCTGGACCAGAAGCAGGCCCGTGTGACCCGGGCGGTGGTCGAGGGCGAGGAGTACAACCCCAGTTCGGAGCTGCTGGCGCTGTGGCTGGCCGACCGTCTGGGCGTCCCCGTCGAGCGCGTGCTCTCCGGCGGCCCCGGCATCACGGCGGTGCGGCTGGCGACGGAGGAGGGCGACATCTGCCTGGACCGCGGCGACGGTTCGCTGGCGACGCTCTCGGTGCCGGGCCAGCCGGACCGGAGCGTGGCCCTGCACCGGCGCTCCACGGCCGAGCTGATCGCCGAGGAGCTGCGGCGCCTGGACCCGGACGAGACCTACGCGGGCGCCGTCCGCTTCGGCCTCGACCGCCTGGTGCGCGGGCAGGTCGCCGAGATGGAGGCGGCCGAGGCGGCGCAGGCTCAGGCGGCGCGGGCCCCGGGCGGGGAGCAGGCTCCCCCGCAGATCGTCGTCCACCCGGACAAGGAGCGGATGGCCCGGGCCACGGCCGCACGTCTGATCACCGCGATCGTGGACGCGCAGACCGCCCGCGGCCGGGCCCACGTCGCCCTGACCGGGGGCCGCAACGGCAACGCCCTGCTCGCCGCCCTGGCACAGGCCCCGGGACGGGACGGCGTGGACTGGTCCCGCGTCGACGTGTGGTGGGGCGACGAGCGGTTCCTGCCCGACGGCGACCCGGACCGCAACCACACCCAGGCCCGCGAGGCGCTCCTGGACTCCCTCCCCCTGGAGCCGTCGCGCGTCCACCCGATGCCCGCCGGCGACGGTCCCCACGGCGACGACGTGGACGCGGCCGCCGGGGCGTACGCGGCGGAGCTGGCCGCGGCCGCCGGTGAGAGCGGTCCCGGCGACGGCGGTACGGACGGCGACGGCGGCGGTACGGACGCGGCGGTGCCCGCCTTCGACGTGCTGCTGCTGGGGCTGGGCCCGGACACCCATGTGGCCTCGCTCTTCCCCGGCCACCCGGCCGCGGAGGAGACCGGGCGCACGGTCGTCGGTGTACGGCGGGCGCCCAAGCCGCCGCCGACCAGGATCTCCCTCACCCTCCCGGCCCTCCGGGCGGCCCGGGAGGTCTGGCTGCTGGCGGCGGGCGAGGACAAGGCCGAGGCCGCTGCCGGCGCGCTGACCGCCGGCGACCCGGCGCGGACCCCCGCGGCGGGTGCCCGCGGACGCGAGCGCACCCTGTGGATCCTCGACGAGCAGGCGGCCGCCCTCCTGCCCGAGTCGGTCCGGGGCTGACCGGCGCCGCGGGAGCCCGTACCGAACGCGGCGGCCCCGCTCCCTCCGGCGAGTTCCGGAGGGAGCGGGGCCGCCGCCGTTGCGGGAGGGCCACCGGCGCCCGCAGGGCGTGCGGGCGCCGGTGCGGGCCGGTGTCCCGTCGGGGGTCCGCCGGGGTCCGTCCGGCCCGTCCCGGGCCGCTCGTCAGTCCCGGCCGCGCAGCGAGCGGTAGCGGGCCACCAGGGCCGAGGTGGAGGCGTCCAGCCCCTCCACCTCGGTGCCCTCGGTCAGCGCGGGCTCGATGCGCTTGGCGAGCACCTTGCCCAGCTCCACACCCCACTGGTCGAAGGAGTCGATGTCCCACACCGCGCCCTGGACGAACACCTTGTGCTCGTAGAGGGCGACGAGCTGCCCCAGCACCGACGGGGTCAGCTCGGAGGCCAGGATCGTCGTCGTGGGGCGGTTGCCGCGGAACGTGCGGTGCGGGACCTGCTCCTCGGCGACGCCCTCGGCTCGGACCTCCTCGGCGGTCTTGCCGAAGGCGAGCGCCTGGCCCTGGGCGAAGAGGTTGGCCATCAGCAGGTCGTGCTGGGCCGCCAGCGTGGGCTCCAGGCCGGCCACGGGCCGGGCGAAGCCGATCAGGTCCGCCGGGATCAGCCTGGTGCCCTGGTGCAGCAGCTGGAAGTAGGCGTGCTGGCCGTTGGTGCCGGGCGTGCCCCACACCACCGGACCGGTCTGCCAGTCCACCGGCTCGCCCTGCCGGTCCACGGACTTGCCGTTGGACTCCATGTCGAGCTGCTGGAGGTAGGCGGTGAACTTCGACAGGTAGTGGCTGTAGGGCAGCACCGCGTGCGACTGCGCCCCGAAGAAGCCGCCGTACCAGATGCCCAGCAGGCCCAGCAGCAGCGGGGCGTTCTCCTCGGGCGGCGCGGTGCGGAAGTGCTCGTCGACGGTGCGGAAGCCGTCGAGCATCTCGCGGAAGCGCTCCGGGCCGATGGCGATCATGAGGGAGAGGCCGATGGCCGAGTCGTAGGAGTAGCGTCCGCCGACCCAGTCCCAGAACTCGAACATGTTCGTGGTGTCGATGCCGAACTCCGCGACCGCCTCCGCGTTCGTCGACAGCGCCACGAAGTGCTTGGCCACCGCCTCCCTTCCCGCGCCCAGACCGGCCAGCAGCCAGTCCCTGGCGGAGGTGGCGTTGGTGATGGTCTCGATCGTGGTGAAGGTCTTGGAGGCGACGACGAACAGCGTCCGGGCCGGGTCCAGGCCCTGCAGCGCCTCGTGCAGGTCCGCGCCGTCCACGTTGGAGACGAAGCGGACGTCCAGTTCCCGGTCGGTGTAGGCGCGCAGCGCCTCGAAGGCCATCGCCGGGCCCAGGTCGGATCCGCCGATGCCGATGTTGACGATGTGCCTGACGGGCAGACCGGTGTGCCCGGCCCACTTCCCGGCCCGCACCGCCTCGGCGAAGGCGGACATCCGGTCGAGCACGGCGTGCACGGCGGGCACGATGTTTCCCCCGCCCTCCCCGGCCCCGGCGTCCACCTCGATCACCGCCTCGCGCGGGGCGCGCAGGGCGGTGTGGAGGACTGCCCGGTCCTCGGTGGTGTTGATCCGCTCGCCGCGGAACATCGCCTCCCGCAGCCGCGCCACCCCGGTCGCCTCGGCCAGCTCGCGCAGCAGCCGCAGGGTCTCGTCCGTGACCAGGTTCTTGGAGTAGTCCAGGTACAGGTCGCCGACCCGGACGCCGTAGCGCTCGCCGCGCCGCGGATCGGCGGCGAACAGCTCGCGCAGGTGCACCTCCCCCAGTTCCTCGCGGTGCCTGGCCAGCGCCTGCCACTGCGGCATCCGGTCGAGCCTGCCGCGGCCTTCAGCGTTCATCTGGGAAATCAGTCCATTCCTGTCGTACGGACCCCGCCGCGTCCCAACCTAATGGAACGACGGCCCGGCCGCGCGCCCCGTCGGGGCGTACGGCCGGGCCGTCGTGCGCCGTTGTCCGGCCGGCCGGCCGGTGTTCAGATCTCCCCGCGGAGCTTGGCCAGCGCCTCGGCGAGGATCGCCTCGCCGTCGGCGTCGCTGCGCCGCTCGCGCACGTACGCGAGGTGGGTCTTGTACGGCTCGGTGCGCGGCGGGTCCGGCGGGTTGTCCCGGTCCTTGCCGGCCGGGAAGCCACAGCGCGGGCAGTCCCAGGTCTCCGGGATCTGCGCGTCGCTGGCGAAGCTGGGTTGGGTCTCGTGCCCGTTGGAGCACCAGAAGGAGATGCGCAGGCGCGGCGCGGACTCGCCTCGCTCGGCCTCCCCCATCGGCCCCGCTCCGACCCGGCTTCCCCGGATCGCGTTGCCACTTGCCACGGTCGTAACTCCCTGCCTTCACGGTGCCGCGGAGCATCGACGGGCAGCTCCGCTGCGGGTGCCCCAGTGTACGTAGGGCCCAACGCGCGTCCACAGAACCGAGTTGCGGCCCTCTTCGGGTGCTGCGGGCGCGAGCCTCATGATAGGCCGGGAAGGCGACACGGCGTCAGAGCGCGGCGTCCGCCATCCCGTGGCGACACGCCGGCGGGTGCCGGCGGCCTCAGCCGTCGAGCTTCATCAGGATGCCGAGCGCCACGATGATGGCGAACCAGATCAGGCCCACCACGACCGTGATGCGGTCGAGGTTGCGCTCGGCGACCGAGGAGCCGCCGACGGAGGACTGCATGCCGCCGCCGAACATGTCGGAGAGGCCGCCGCCCTTCCCCTTGTGCATCAGCACGAGCAGCATCAGCAGCAGGCTGAAGACGATGAGGGCGATGGAGAACCCCAGGATCACGGCTGGACCAACTCTCTCGGACGGATGACGGGAACTGTCGGGACTTGCAGGGTACGGGGCCGGGAGACGTCGTGCGTGCTCGCTCCCGGCCCCGACAGGGTACGACGTGGACGGCCCGCCGTCACTCGCCGGCGGCGGCCGCCGGCGGCCCTACTGGTCGCGGAACCGGACGATCTTCACGAACTCGTCCACGTCCAGCGCGGCCCCGCCGACCAGAGCACCGTCCACGTCCGGCTGTGCCATGATCGCGGCGACGTTCCCGGACTTCACCGAGCCGCCGTACTGGATGCGGACCCCGTCGGCCAGCTCGCGGTCGTACAGCTCGGCCAGGCGGCCGCGGATCGCGCCGCACACCTCCTGGGCGTCCTCGGGGGTGGCGACCTCGCCGGTGCCGATCGCCCACACCGGCTCGTAGGCGATCACGATGCGGGCGGCCTGGTCGGCGGGGATGTCCTTGAGGGCGCCGTCGACCTGGGCGAGGGTGTGGGCGACCTGGTCGCCGGCCTTGCGGACCTCCAGGCCCTCGCCGACGCACAGGATGGGGGTCAGGTCGTTCAGGTAGGCCGCCTTGACCTTGGCGTTGCACAGCTCGTCGGTCTCGCCGTGGTATTGGCGCCGCTCGGAGTGGCCGACGGCCGCGTAGGTGCAGTTGAGCTTCGCCAGCATCGCCCCGGAGACCTCGCCGGTGTACGCGCCGGAGACGTGCGCCGAGATGTCCTGGGCCCCGTAGCGGATCTTCAGCTTGTCGCCGTCGACCAGGGTCTGCACCGAGCGCAGGTCGGTGAAGGGCGGCAGGACGGCGACCTCGACGGCCTCGTGGTCCTTGTCGCTCAGGGCGAAGGCGAGCTTCTGGAGATGGGCGATGGCCTCCAGGTGGTTGAGGTTCATCTTCCAGTTGCCCGCCATCAGCGGGGTGCGGTTTGCCATGGGTGGAGGTGCCTTTCAGTTCGCTCCGCCGCGGCAGCGGCTCGTGTCGCTGTCGCCCGCGCGGCGCGGGGGCGCGGGCGTCGTGGTCGTTCGCGGCCCGGCGGCCGCGGGTGCTCCCCGGGTGCGCCGGGTCTCCCGGCGCGCCCGGTCAGTCCTCCAGCGCGGCGAGGCCGGGAAGCGTCTTGCCCTCGAGGTACTCGAGGCTGGCGCCGCCCCCGGTGGAGATGTGGCCGAAGGCCTCCTCGTCGAAGCCCAGGATGCGGACGGCCGCCGCGGAGTCCCCGCCGCCGACGACGGTGAAGGCCGGGCTGTCGATCAGCGCCTGGGCCACGGCCCGGGTGCCCTCGGCGTAGTCCGGGTGCTCGAAGACGCCCATCGGGCCGTTCCAGAAGACGGTGGCCGCGTCCGCGAGCTTGGCGGCGTACAGCTCCTGGCTGCGGGGGCCGATGTCCAGTCCCATCAGGTCGGACGGGATGGCGTCCGCGGCCACGGTGACGGGCTCGGAGGGCGCCTTGGTGCTCAGGTCCGGGAAGCCTGCGGCGGCCACCACGTCGACGGGGAGGACGAACTCCACGCCGCGCTCCTCGGCACGCTTGAGGTAGCCCTGGACCGCCGGGATCTGGTCCTCCTGGAGCAGCGAGGCGCCGATCTCGTGTCCCTGGGCCTTCAGGAAGGTGTAGGCCATGCCGCCGCCGACGAGGATGCGGTCGGCGCGCTCCAGCAGGTGGTCGATGACGCCGAGCTTGTCGGAGACCTTCGCGCCGCCCAGGACCACGGCGTAGGGGCGCTCGACGTCGTCGGTGAGCTTGCGCAGGACGCCGACCTCGGTGGCGATGAGGCCGCCGGCGGCGTGCGGCAGCCGCGCCGGGAGGTCGTAGACGGAGGCGTGGCGGCGGTGCACCGCGCCGAAGCCGTCGCCGACGTAGACATCGGCGAGGGCCGCCAGGCTGTCGGCGAAGGCGCCGCGCTCGGCGTCGTCCTTGCTGGTCTCGCCGGCGTTGAAGCGCAGGTTCTCCAGTACCGCGACCTGTCCGTCGGCGAGGGCGCCGACGGTGGACTTCGCGGCCTCGCCGACGGTGTCGGTGGCGAACGCGACGTCCCGGCCCAGCAGTTCGCCCAGCCGCTCGGCCACGGGGGCGAGGGAGAACCGCGGGTCCGGGGCGCCCTTGGGGCGGCCCAGGTGGGAGGCGACGATCACCCTGGCGCCGGCCTCGGCCAGCCTGCCGATCGTCGGGACTGCGGCGCGGATACGGCCGTCGTCGGTGATGGCCCCGCTCTCCAGCGGCACGTTCAGATCGGCGCGGACGAAGACCCGCCTGCCCGCGACACCGAGGTCGTCGATCGTCTTCATGGTGTGGCTCCGTGGTGGTCTGCTCGGTGGTTTGCACGGTTGCCGGCCCTGCGGCCGGTCATCGCGAGGCGGGGCCCGCGGGGCGCGTCATCGCGCCCCGCGAACCCCGCCGCGTCACGTCTCGGCGCTGCTGTCCGGCAGCGTGGTCAGAGCCGCTCGCCGACGTAGACCGTCAGGTCCACGAGGCGGTTGGAGTAGCCCCACTCGTTGTCGTACCAGCCGACGACCTTGACCTGCTTGCCCTGGACCATGGTCAGGGAGGAGTCGAAGGTGCAGGAGGCCGGCCAGTTGACGATGTCCGAGGAGACGATCGGGTCCTCGGTGTACTCCAGGACGCCCTTCAGCCGGCCCTCGGCGGCCTTCTGGAAGGCGGCGTTGACCTCGTCCTTGCCGACCTCTCGGTCGAGCTCCAGCACGAGGTCGGTGACCGAGCCGGTCGGGACCGGGACGCGCATGGCGATGCCGTCCAGCTTGCCCTTGAGCTGCGGCAGGACGAGGGCGGTGGCCTTGGCCGCGCCGGTCGAGGTCGGGATGATGTTCTCGGCCGCGGCGCGGGCGCGGCGCAGGTCCTTGTGCGGGAAGTCCAGGATGCGCTGGTCGTTGGTGTACGCGTGGACGGTCGTCATCATGCCCTTGACGATGCCGAAGTTCTCGTCCATCACCATGGCCATCGGCGCCACGCAGTTGGTGGTGCAGGAGGCGTTGGAGACGACGTGGTGCTTGTCGGCGTCGTAGGACTCGTGGTTGACGCCCATGACGACGGTGATGTCCTCGTTCTTGGCCGGGGCCGAGATGAGGACCTTCTTCGCGCCCGCCGCCAGGTGCTTGGCCGCGTCCTCGCGCTTGGTGAAGATGCCGGTGGACTCGATGACGATGTCGGCGCCGAGCTCGCCCCACGGAAGGGCGGCCGGGTCGCGCTCGGCCATCGTCCTGAAGGTCTGGCCGCCCACCGTGATGGTGTCGGCGGTGTGGCTGACCTCCTGCTTCAGACGGCCCAGGATGCTGTCGTACTTCAGCAGGTGGACAAGGGTCGCGTTGTCGGTCAGGTCGTTGACACCGACGATCTCGACGTCCGCGCCCTGCTCCAGGAGGGCGCGGAAGTAGTTCCGTCCGATGCGGCCGAAGCCGTTGATGCCTACGCGGATCGTCACGAACCGATCTCCTCGCTAGGTACGCCGGTGCGGACACCGGCGAAGCTGTTTGGGATGTCCCCGACCATCTCCGACCCTACCGCGCCGGGTGCTCGCGAGTGACATCGGCCACCCCGCCGTGTGCGGTGTGGCGCACCGGTGGCAGGACGTACCCGCGAGGGCGCCCGGCAGACATCCCGGGCGCCCGGGTCCGCGGCCGCGGAGCGAGGAGGGCGCGGTGCGCGGGGGCGGCGCGGAGGGCGGCGGGCGGGGGCGGCGCGCGCGGGAGGGGGCCGTCCGAGCCCGCTCAGCCGACCATCTCCTCCGTCAGGTTCGACTCGGTGCCCGGGATCCCGAGGTCGGCGGCGCGCTTGTCGGCCATGGCCAGCAGCCGCCGGATGCGCCCGGCGACGGCGTCCTTGGTCAGCGGCGGGTCGGCCAGCGCGCCCAGCTCCTCCAGGGACGCCTGCTTGTGCTCCATGCGCAGCCGGCCGGCCGCGGCCAGGTGCTCGGGCACCTCGTCGCCCAGGATCTCCAGCGCGCGCTGCACCCGGGCCCCGGCGGCGACGGCGGCGCGGGCCGAGCGGCGCAGGTTGGCGTCGTCGAAGTTGGCCAGCCGGTTGGCGGTGGCCCGCACCTCGCGGCGCATCCGCCGCTCCTCCCACGCCAGCACCGACTCGTGGGCGCCCAGACGGGTCAGCAGCGCGCCGATGGCGTCGCCGTCGCGGACGACGACCCGGTCCACACCGCGCACCTCGCGCGCCTTGGCCGCGATCTGCAGGCGGCGGGCGGCGCCGACGAGGGCGAGGGCGGCCTCGGGGCCGGGGCAGGTGACCTCCAGGGAGGAGGAGCGTCCGGGCTCGGTGAGCGAGCCGTGCGCCAGGAAGGCACCGCGCCAGGCGGCCTCGGCGTCGCAGGTGGCCCCGGAGACCACCTGCGGCGGCAGGCCGCGCACCGGGCGGCCGCGGCCGTCGACCAGCCCCGTCTGCCGGGCGAGCTGATCACCGCCCGCCACCACCCGTACGACGTAGCGGCTGCCGCGGCGCAGTCCGCCGGGGGCCATGACCACCAGGTCGGAGGCGTGGCCGAAGATCTCCAGGATGTCCTTGCGGAGTCTGCGGGCGGCGATGCCGGTGTCCAGCTCGGCCTCGATCACGATGCGGCCGCTCACCAGGTGCAGTCCGCCGGCGAACCGCAGGATGGAGGAGACCTCCGACTTGCGGCAGCAGGTCCGGGTGACGGGTAGCCGGGAGATCTCGTCCTTCACCGCTGCCGTCATCGCCATGGGCCGATCCTTCCATGCATTCGAAAAATCCGGTCGTACGCGGCGGCCAGCAGCTCCGGGTCGTGCCGGGGGGCTCCTCCCGGGGCGGCCACCGGTGCCAGCTCGACCGTGCCGCCGAGGCGCCGGGCGGCGTCGCGGAGGCCCTCCTCGTCGGGCACGGCGGCCCGGTCGGCCAGCACCACGTCGAAGGCGAGTTTAGGGGCGTGTCGGGCCAAAACCTCCAAATGACGCTGCGGGGAGAAGCCGTCGGTCTCTCCCGGCTGCGGTGCGAGGTTGAGCGAGAGCACCCGGCGCGCCCTGGTCTCGGTGAGCGCCTGGAGGAGTTCGGGCACCAGCAGGTGGGGGATGACCGAGGAGAACCACGAGCCGGGGCCGAGCACCACCCAGTCCGCGTCGAGGACCGCCTCGACGGCCTCGGGGACGGCGGGCGGATCGTGCGGAACGAGGTGCACCTGCTGCACCTCGCCGGGGGTGAGGGCGACGGTGGCCTGGCCCCGGACGGTGGTGACCTCCCGCGGGCGGGCCGGGTCGTGGCCGCGCACCAGGGCACGCAGCTCCAGCGGGACGGCGGACATCGGCAGCACCCGGCCGTGCGCGCCCAGCAGCTTGCCCACCAGGTCCAGGGCCTGGACGTGGTCGCCGAGCTGCTCCCACAGGGCGACGATCAAAAGGTTGCCCACCGCGTGCTCGTGCAGGTCGCCCCGGCTGACGAAGCGGTGCTGGATGACCCGGGCCCAGGTCTGGCCCCACTCGTCGTCGCCGCACAGCGCAGCCAGGGCCTTGCGCAGGTCGCCGGGGGGCAGGACGCCCAGTTCGTCGCGGAGCCGCCCGCTGGAGCCGCCGTCGTCGGCGACGGTGACCACGGCGGTCAGGTCGCGGGTGATCCGGCGCAGCGCGGCCAGCGAGGCGGACAGGCCCATGCCGCCGCCGAGCGCCACCACCTTCGGGGTCCCGCCGCGGGCCCTGCGGGTGGTGCCCAGGCGCCGCAGTCTGCGGGTGCGGACGGTCACTCGCGTCCCATGTCCCGGTGCACGACGACCGTCTCGACTCCCTCGGCGGCCAGCCGGGCGGCCAGCTTCTCCGACATCGCCACGCTGCGGTGCTTGCCGCCGGTGCAGCCGACCGCGACGGTCACGTAGCGCTTGCCCTCGCGGCGGTAGCCGGCGGCGATGAGCTGGAGCAGTTCGGCGTAGCGGTCCAGGAACTCCTTGGCGCCGGGCTGGTTGAAGACGTACTGGGAGACCTCCTCGTTGAGGCCGGTGTACGGCCGCAGCCCGGGCACCCAGTGCGGGTTGGGCAGGAAGCGGCAGTCGACGACGAGGTCGGCGTCGACGGGGAGGCCGTACTTGTAGCCGAAGGACATCACCGTCGCCCGCAGCTCGGGCTCCTCCTCGCCGGCGAACTGGGCGTCGAGCTTGGCCCGCAGTTCGTGGACGTTGAGGGCCGAGGTGTCGATGACCAGGTCGGCGTCGCCGCGCAGCTCGCGCAGCAGGTCGCGCTCGGCGGCGATGCCGTCCACGATGCGCCCGTCGCCCTGGAGCGGGTGGGGACGGCGCACCGACTCGAAGCGGCGCACCAGGGCGTCGTCGGACGCCTCCAGGAAGACGATCCGGCGGGTGACGTTCTTGGCGTCGAGGTCGGCGAGGGACTCGCGCAGGTTGTCGAAGAAGCGGCGGCCGCGGACGTCGACGACGACGGCGATCTTGGCCACGTTGCCCTGCGAGCGGGCGCCGAGGTCGACCATGGTCGGGATCAGGGCGGGCGGCAGGTTGTCCACCACGAACCAGCCGAGGTCCTCCAGGCACTTGGCGGCGGTGCTGCGGCCGGCGCCGGACATACCGGAGATGATGACCAGCTCGGGGATGGCGGCGGTGCCGTCGCCTCCGTTTCCGGCGGTCTCCGCGACCGCGCCCGTACTCGTACCCGTGGCCACCTGCGCTCCGTCTCCCATGTGATCGTTCATCGCGCTCTCCCCCGCCCGCCTGTGCCGTTCCGCTTGCCGTCGCCGGTGCACTACTGGTCTTCCCGGTCCTCCAGGATCTCACCTGTGGCGGTGTTCACCGCCGGAGCGGCCGGAGCCGCCTGCGCCAGGGCCGCGGCGACGGCCTCGGCGGTCTTGCGTCCGACGCCCGGGACCTCGCAGATCTGCTCGACGGTGGCGGCGCGCAGCCGCCTGACCGAGCCGAAGTGCTTGACCAGGGCCTGTTTGCGGGACTCCCCCAGGCCGTGGACGGCGTCCAGCGGGCTCGCCTTGAGCGCCCGCGACCGCTTGCCGCGCTGGTAGCGGATGGCGAAGCGGTGCGCCTCGTCGCGGACCCGCTGGAGCATGTACAGGCCCTCGCTGGTGCGGGGCAGGACCACCGGGTCGTCCTCGCCGGGCAGCCACACCTCCTCCAGGCGCTTGGCCAGCCCGCACACGGCCACGTCGTCGATCCCCAGCTCGTCCAGGGCCCGCCGCGCGGCGGCGACCTGCGGCTGCCCGCCGTCGACCACGACCAGCTGCGGCGGGTAGGCGAACTTCGGCGCCCGGCCGCGGCCCGCCTCCTCGGCCGGGGCCGGCCCGTCCACTCCGTCCGCCCCGTTCACGCCGGCCGCGCCCTCCGGTGCGCTCCCGGGCCCCCGGCTCCCGTGTTCCTCGCCCTCCTCCGCGGTGGCCCACTCGCCCGTGCGCTGCCTCTCCTGGAGGTAGCGGCGGAAGCGGCGGGAGACCACCTCGTGCATGGAGCGGACGTCGTCCTGCCCGGCGAAGCCCTTGATCTGGAAGCGGCGGTACTCGCTCTTGCGGGCCAGCCCGTCCTCGAAGACCACCATCGAGGCCACCACGTCCTCGCCCTGGAGGTGGGAGATGTCGAAGCACTCGATGCGCAGCGGGGCCGACTCCAGCCCGAGGGCCTCGGCGATCTCCTCCAGCGCGCGGGAGCGGGTGGTCAGGTCGGAGGCGCGCCTGGTCTTGTGCAGGGCCAGGGCCTGCTGGGCGTTGCGCCGCACCGTCTCCATCAGGGCGCGCTTGTCGCCGCGCTGCGGCACGCGCAGGTCCACGGCCGCGCCGCGCCGGCCGGCCAGCCACGCGGTGAGCGGTTCCACCGGGTCGGGCAGGGCGGGGACCAGGACCTCCCGGGGCACGGCGTCGCCGCTCTCCTCGCCGTAGAGCTGCTGGAGGGCGTGCTCGACCAGGCCGGCGGTGGTGACCTCCTCCACCTTGTCGGTGACCCAGCCGCGCTGGCCGCGCACCCGGCCGCCGCGGACGTGGAAGATCTGGACGGCCGCCTCCAGTTCGTCCTCGGCGACCGCGACCAGATCGGCGTCGGTGGCGTCGTGGAGGACGACGGCGTTCTTCTCCATCGCCCGCTTCAGCGCCTCGATGTCGTCGCGCAGCCGGGCGGCCCTCTCGTACTCCATCTCCTCGGCCGCCCGCTGCATCTCCCGCTCCAGGCGGCGCAGGTGGGCGCCGGTGCGCCCGGCCATGAAGTCGCAGAACTCCTCGGCCAGCCGCCGGTGCTCCCCTGCGTCGACCCGGCCGACGCAGGGCGCCGAGCACTTGCCGATGTAGCCGAGCAGACAGGGGCGGCCGATCTGGGCGGAGCGCTTGAAGACCCCTGCCGAGCAGGTGCGCACCGGGAAGACGCGCAGCATCAGGTCGACGGTCTCGCGGATCGCCCAGGCGTGCGCGTACGGCCCGAAGTAGCGCACGCCCTTCTTCCTGGGCCCGCGCATCACCTGCACGCGCGGGAACTCCTCGTTCATCGTGACCGCGAGGGAGGGGTAGCTCTTGTCGTCGCGGTACTTGACGTTGAAGCGCGGGTCGAACTCCTTGATCCAGGAGTACTCCAGCTGGAGCGCCTCGACCTCGGTGGAGACCACCGTCCACTCCACGGAGGCGGCCGTGGTGACCATGGTGCGGGTGCGCGGGTGGAGGCCGGCCAGGTCCTGGAAGTAGTTGGCCAGGCGCTGGCGCAGGCTCTTCGCCTTCCCGACGTAGATCACCCGGCCGTGTTCGTCGCGGAACTTGTAGACCCCCGGGGAGTCGGGGATCTCTCCAGGCCTGGGGCGGTAGCTGGAGGGGTCTGCCATGGCGCCCACCTTACTGGCGGCGTACGACACACGGGGCGGGCGGCGGCGCGTTCCGCCGCCGCGCCGCTCCCGTCACCAGCCGCGTTCGCGCCACTGGGCCAGGTGCGGGCGCTCGGCGCCCAGGGTGGTGTCGGCGCCGTGGCCGGGGTAGACCCAGGTCTCGTCGGGGAGCTCGCCGAAGAGCTTGGCCTCCACGTCGTCCAGCAGCGTGGTGAACGCCTCGGCGTCGCCGCGGGTGTTGCCGACTCCGCCGGGGAAGAGGCAGTCGCCGGTGAACAGGTGCGGGTGGCCGTGGGGGTCGTCGTAGACCAGTGCGATGGATCCGGGGGTGTGGCCCCGCAGGTGGCGGGCGGTGAGCGTGACGCGGCCGACGGTCACGGTGTCACCGTCCTCCAGGGGCACGTCGGTGGGCACCGGGATGCCCTCGGCGTCGTGGCGCCCGGCGTAGGTGCGCGCGCCGGTGGCCCGGACGACGGCGTCGAGCGCCTGCCAGTGGTCACCGTGCCGGTGGGTGGTGACGACCGAGCCGATGCCGTCCTCGCCGATGAGGCCCAGCAGGGTGTCCGGCTCGTCGGCCGCGTCGATCATGAGCTGCTCGCCGGTGGCGCGGCAGCGCAGCAGGTAGGCGTTGTTGTCCATGGGGCCGACCGCGGCCTTGGAGATCACCAGGTCGGTCAGCTCGTGGACGTCCGGCGGACCGCCGACCGCGACTTTTCCTGTGTACGGCATGGGGTGTGCGGCTCCTTCCGGGAGGGGGCGCGGTCGGCGATCAGTGTGTCAGAGGGGTGGCAGCGCGGGCAGGGACGCGGCGGAGGCGGTGAGTCCGGTGCCGTCGGTGCGGCCCGTGAGCCAGCCGACGAGCGCGGTGGGCGAGCCGGCGACGGTCACCGCCCGCTCCCCCTGGCCGGCCGCGCGGCCGGTGCGCAGGACGCGGCCGTCCTCCACCCTCAGCTCCACGGGTTCCACATCGGGGTGCCCCGCGAACCGCCTGGCCATGTTCTCCAGCTCGCGGTCGGTGAAGGAGGCGGGCATGTCCGCCAGCCCGTACCCGACGCCGAGGTCGACGTGGTGCAGCTCGACCTCGATCCGGCGGCGGAAGGGGAGGGAGGAGGCGAGGTCGGTGACGCCGTTGCGCAGTTCGACGGTGGCGCCCCACTGCCCGCCGGTGAGCCGGGCCATCGCCTCGTCCAGGCGGGCGGCACTGCCGCCCAGGTCCTCCAGCTGGGCCGCCAGGGGGCGGGGGGCGTCGCGTTCGATGTCGGCCTCACGGGCCTCGGCGCTGGGGTACATGGGGCGGCCGGCCAGCACGTTGACCAGGGCGTCGGCGTTGCGTGCGAGGTGGGCGAGGACATGGCCGCGGGTCCAGCCCGGCAGCTTCGAGGGGGCGGCCAAGGCGGCGTCGTCCAGCTTCCGGACGGCGGCCATGAGGCGGTCGGTGGACTCCCTCAGGTCGGCGGTGTCGGCGACGGGGTCTGCGGTGGGACCGGCGGGGCCGGCGGCGGGCACAGTCATGATCCAAAGCTATCGCCACCACTCCTTCGGGTGAAGGAGAGCCAGAAGGCCCGTAAATCGAATACGCGTGCTATAAGCTCGCGGTGCGCCCCGGGCACGACACCAAGGCGGCGCTACCCCATACCCTTGGGCAGGGGCTCCGGGCAGGCGTCCGGCCCCTACATCCCACACGAAAGGTGCCAATCGGCGTGGCCGACCGTCTCATCGTCCGTGGGGCTCGCGAGCACAATCTCAAGAACGTCTCGCTCGACCTCCCCCGCGACTCCCTCATCGTCTTCACCGGGCTGTCCGGGTCGGGCAAGTCCTCGCTCGCCTTCGACACCATCTTCGCCGAGGGGCAGCGTCGCTACGTGGAGTCGCTGTCCTCCTACGCCCGGCAGTTCCTGGGGCAGATGGACAAGCCGGACGTGGACTTCATCGAGGGCCTGTCCCCGGCGGTCTCCATCGACCAGAAGTCCACCTCCCGCAACCCCCGCTCGACGGTCGGCACCATCACCGAGGTCTACGACTACCTGCGGCTGCTGTTCGCCCGGGTCGGCAAGCCGCACTGCCCCGAGTGCGGGCGCCCGATCGCCCGGCAGTCCCCGCAGGCGATCGTGGACAAGGTGCTCTCCCTGACGGAGGGCAGCCGCTTCCAGGTCCTCTCCCCGCTGGTGCGCCAGCGCAAGGGCGAGTTCGCGGACCTCTTCGCCGAGCTGCAGACCAAGGGCTACAGCCGCGCCCGGGTGGACGGCGCCACGGTCCAGCTCTCCGATCCGCCGAAGCTGAAGAAGCAGGAGAAGCACACGATCGAGGTGGTCGTGGACCGCCTGACGGTCAAGGAGAGCGCCAAGCGGCGGCTGACCGACTCCGTCGAGACCGCGCTGGGCCTGTCCGGCGGCATGGTGATCCTCGACTTCGTCGATCTGGACGAGGACGACCCGCAGCGCGAGCGGATGTACTCCGAGCACCTGTACTGCCCCTACGACGACCTGTCCTTCGAGGAGCTGGAGCCGCGCTCGTTCTCCTTCAACTCCCCCTTCGGCGCCTGCCCGGAGTGCAGCGGCATCGGCACCCGTATGGAGGTGGATCCGGAGCTGGTCGTCCCCGATCCGGACAAGTCGCTGGACGAGGGCGCGATCCACCCCTGGTCGCACGGCCACAGCAAGGAGTACTTCGGGCGGCTGATCGGCGCCCTGGCCGACGCGCTCGGTTTCCGCACCGACGTCCCCTTCGGCGGTCTGCCGCAGCGCGCGAGGAAGGCCCTGCTCAACGGCCACCGCACGCAGATCGAGGTCCGCTACCGCAACCGCTACGGGCGGGAGCGGTCGTACACCACGGCCTTCGAGGGCGCGGTCCCGTTCGTGCGGCGGCGGCACTCGGAGGCGGAGACGGACTCCAGCCGGGAGCGCTTCGAGGGCTACATGCGCGAGGTGCCCTGCCCCTCCTGCGAGGGCACGCGGCTCAAGCCGATCGTCCTGGCCGTGACGGTGCAGGGGAAGTCGATCGCCGAGATCTCCGCGATGTCCATCAGCGAGTGCGCCGACTTCCTGAGCGCCATGAAGCTCAGCGAGCGCGAGAAGGCCATCGCCGAGCGGGTCCTGAAGGAGGTCAACGAGCGGCTGCGGTTCCTGGTCGACGTCGGCCTGGACTACCTCTCCCTCAACCGCGCCGCCGGAACGCTCTCGGGCGGCGAGGCGCAGCGCATCCGGCTGGCGACCCAGATCGGCTCCGGTCTGGTGGGCGTGCTCTACGTGCTGGACGAGCCGTCCATCGGCCTGCACCAGCGCGACAACCACCGGCTGATCGAGACCCTGGTGCGGCTGCGGGACATGGGCAACACCCTGATCGTCGTCGAGCACGACGAGGACACCATCAAGACCTCCGACTGGGTGGTGGACATCGGCCCGGGCGCGGGCGAGCACGGCGGCAAGGTGGTGCACAGCGGGCCGCTGAAGGAGCTGCTGGCCAACGAGGAGTCGGTGACCGGGCAGTACCTGTCGGGACGGAGGGCCATCCCGACCCCGGGGAAGCGCCGCCCGGTGGACCGCAAGCGGATGCTGACCGTCCGCGGCGCCAAGGAGAACAACCTGCGCAACATCGACGTGTCGTTCCCGCTGGGGGTGTTCACCGCGGTCACGGGCGTCTCCGGCTCGGGCAAGTCCACCCTGGTCAACGACATCCTCTACACCCACCTGGCCCGCGAGCTGAACGGCGCGAAGTCGGTGCCGGGCCGGCATGTGCGGGTGGAGGGCGACGAGAACGTGGACAAGGTGGTGCACGTCGACCAGTCCCCCATCGGCCGCACCCCCCGCTCCAACCCGGCCACGTACACGGGCGTCTTCGACCATGTGCGCCGGCTGTTCGCCGAGACGACGGAGGCGAAGGTCCGCGGCTACCTGCCGGGGCGCTTCTCCTTCAACGTCAAGGGCGGCCGCTGCGAGAACTGCTCCGGTGACGGCACCATCAAGATCGAGATGAACTTCCTGCCGGACGTGTACGTGCCGTGCGAGGTCTGCCACGGAGCGCGCTACAACCGGGAGACCCTGGAGGTGCACTACAAGGGCAAGTCCATCGCCGAGGTGCTGGACATGCCGATCGAGGAGGCGCTGGGGTTCTTCGAGGCGGTGCCCGCCATCGCCCGCCATCTGCGCACCCTCAACGACGTCGGTCTCGGCTACGTGCGGCTCGGCCAGCCCGCCACCACGCTCTCCGGCGGCGAGGCGCAGCGTGTGAAGCTCGCCTCGGAGCTCCAGAAGCGCTCCACCGGCCGTACGGTCTACGTCCTGGACGAGCCGACCACGGGCCTGCACTTCGAGGACATCAGCAAGCTGATCGAGGTGCTGTCCGGACTGGTGGACAAGGGCAACACGGTGATCGTCATCGAGCACAACCTCGATGTGGTCAAGACGGCGGACTGGGTCGTGGACATGGGTCCGGAGGGCGGCAGCGGCGGTGGCACGGTCGTCGCCCAGGGCACCCCGGAGCAGGTCGCGGTGGTTCCCGGGAGCCACACCGGCAAGTTCCTCCAGGACGTCCTGCCGCTGAAGCCGTGAACGGCCGAGAGAAGGACACGACCATGAGTGACGCGGCCCCCGCCTCCCCGGGCCGCCGCACCGTGCTGTGCGGTGTGGCCCTCACCGGGGCGGCGGGCCTCGGCCTGACCGCCTGCTCCGGCGGGGGTGGCGAGCGGGCTCCGGCGGTCCCGACCGCGCCCGTGGACCTGGGCGCGGCCGACGCCGTACCCGTGGGCGGCGCCCGGCTGTACCGCGAGAAGAGACTGGTGGTCTCGCAGCCCACCGAGGGCGAGTACAGGGCGTTCAGCGCGGTGTGCACCCACGCGGGCTGTGTGCTGACCTCGGTGAAGGAGCTGGAGGCCGACTGCACCTGTCACGGCAGCCTCTTCGACACCACCAGCGGCGAGGTGCTGGCCGGTCCGGCGGGCGCGCCGCTGCCCTCGGTCCCGGTCAGGGTGGAGGACGGCCGCCTCGTCGCCGGTCCCGGCGACTGAGCGCAGCCGGTCCCGGCGACTGAGCGCAGCCGGGCCCGGCGACTGAACACAGCCGGGCCTTGGAGGGCCGACGGCCCGATCCGCTCCCGCATGTCCCCCGTGCGTCCGTTCGGCCCAACGGACGCACGGGGGATGCGTGTTGTTCCGGCGATGTTCGCGCACGCCCTCTGGTGTGGACCGGTGGGCCTTGCCACCCTGTGGCGCTGGGCGCGCAGAGGGCGCGTCTCCTCGCAGCGTCTGTGGGTGATGTCGTGTCACGAAGGTCACAGGGCAGAAGATCCTCCGGGCGGACCGCGGTGCGCCTCGCCGCCGTCCTGGCGCTCGGGCTGGGACTGGCGCCGCCGGTCGCCGCCGGCCCCGCCACCGCCACCGCCGCTCCCGTCACCGCTCCGCTCTCCCCCGCCGTACGCACTGCCGCCGCCACGGCCGCCGACGACGGCATGGAGCTGTCCCGCACCGTACGGCCCGTGGCGCCCGGCACCACACTGACCTCGTTCGACCGGCTGGAGCCGGGCAAGTGGCTGCGCGCCGACGCCCTCAGCGTCGATCTCGACGGCGGTGCGGAGGTCGACTACCTGTCGCCGGGCTCGGTCTCCGACCGCGCCACCGTCTCCGAGCTGGCCGCCGCGCACGACCCCGGCCCCGGGCGCCGCACCGTCGCCGCCTTCAACGCCGACTTCTTCGACATCAACGAAACCGGCGCCCCGCTCGGTCCGGGCCTGGACGACGGCGAGATCACCCACTCCCCCGCCCCCGGCGTCCACGAGGCGACCGGTTTCGGCGCGGACGGCGCGGGACGCGTGCTGGATCTGTACTTCGAGGGCACCCTCACCCTGCCCGGCGGGACCGAGCCGCTGGCCGCCTACAACGCCGCGAACGTCCCCGCCGGCGGCATCGGCGCCTACAACGCCCGGTGGGGGTCCGCCGACCGCGCCCTGGCCGTGGACGGCGCGTCGCGGGTCACCGAGGTCACCGTCGCCGAGGGCCTGGTCACCGGGGTGGAGGACTCCCCCGGAAGCGGCCCGGTGCCCGAGGGCGCCACCGTGCTGCTCGGCCGGGACGCGGGCGCGGAGGCCCTGGCCGCGCTGGCCCCGGGGGACCGGGTGAGCTGGGAGTACGAGCTGCGCACCGACGGCGGCGAGTTGCCCCGTACCGCGGTCGGCGGCCGCGGCGTGCTGGTCGAGGACGGCGAGCCGCGCAACTGGGACGGGCGGCCCAACAACACCGCCGCCCCCCGTACCGCCGTGGGCTTCTCCCGGGACGGCTCCACGATGCACGTGCTGACCGTGGACGGCCGGCAGGCCGCGTCCGGCGGCGTCACCCTCACCGAACTCGCCCTGATGATGGACGAGCTGGGCGCCCACAACGCGCTCAACCTCGACGGCGGCGGCTCCTCGACGCTGGTCGCCCGCGAGCCCGGCTCGGACACCCCGCGGTTGGAGAACAGCCCCTCCGACGGCTTCGAACGGGAGGTCCCCAACGGACTGGCCGTCACCGCCCCAGACGGCAGCGGAAGTCTGGAGGGCTTCTGGGTGGAGACGGCCGCGGAACCGGCCGAGGCCCCCTCGGCGGACAACGTGCCCGGCGGCCATCCGGAGCGGGTCTTCCCCGGTCTGACCCGCGCGCTCACCGCCGCGGGCCACGACGAGACGTACGGCCCGGCCGACGGCCCGGCGGGGCGTCCGGAAGGAGCGGCCCCCCGCTGGCACAGCTCCCGTCCCGAGGTCGGCCGGGTGGACGGCGACGGTGTCTTCCACGCCCGCGCGGCGGGTACGGCCGAGGTCGTCGCGCGCCGCGGCGACGCCCGCGGCTCCACCACCCTGACGGTGCTGGGCCCGCTGGAGCGGATCGCCCCCACCCGGGAGCGGGTCGGGCTCCCCGAGCCCGGCGTGGAGGCCCCCTTCGGCTTCACCGGTTTCGACGCCGAGGGTCACAGCGCCCCCGTCGATCCCTCGGACGTGGCGCTCGACTACGACCGCTCGCTGTTCCGCATCGACCCCGACCCGGCGCGCGGCGGCTTCACCGTCGCCGCCACCGACGCAGCCGAGTCCGCCTCCGGGCTGGTCCGGGCGACCGTCGCGGGGAGGAAGACGGTCCTGGCCGTCACCGTCGGCCTGACGGACCGCGACGTGGCGCGCTTCGACGACGCCGGAAGGTGGACCTTCAGCGCCGCACGCGCCTCCGGTTCACTGGCCGCCGACCCCGCCGGGCACGAGGGCACCGGGCTGCGGATGGAGTACGACTTCACTCAGTCCACCGCCACCCGCGCCGCCTACGCCGGTCCCCCGGAGCAGATTCCCGTCCCCGGCCAGCCGCAGAGCTTCACCCTGTGGCTGAAGGGCGACGGCAACGGCGCCTGGCCCTCGCTCCACCTCACCGACGCCGAGGGCACCTCGCAGATACTGCGCGGCCCGCACGTCACCTGGACCGGTTGGCGGCAAATCGCCTTCGAGGTACCCGAGGGCGTCGCCCATCCGCTGAAGGTGCGGCGGTTCTATCTGGCCGAGACCCGGCCCGGCGAGCTGTACCGCGGCGAGGTCGTCCTGGACGAACTGACCGCCCGGACCCCGCCGGACGTGGACCTGCCCGCCGCCGCCCCCCACCGGGACCCGTTGATCTCGACGGCCGCGGACACGGCCGGGCGCGACTGGCGGTTCGCGGTGGTCTCCGACGCCCAGTTCGTCGCCCGCGACCCGGACGGCGAAGCGGTGCGCAAGGCCCGGCGCACCCTGCGGGAGGTGAGGGCGGCCCGGCCCGACTTCGCCGTGGTGAACGGGGACTGGGTGGACGAGGGCTCGCCCGGGGACCTCGCCTTCGCCCGCCGGGTGCTCGAGGAGGAGCTGGGCGGGGAGGTGCCCTGGTACTACGTGCCGGGCAACCACGAGGTGATGGGCGGTTCCATCGACGGCTTCCGGGCGGAGTTCGGCGACGCCCACCGCTCCTTCGACCACGAGGGCACGCGTTTCATCACCCTCGACACCTCCTCACTGACCCTGCGCGGCGGCGGCTGGGAGCAGATCCGGATGCTGCGGGAGCGGCTGGACGCCGCCGCCCGCGACGAGGGGATCGGCTCGGTCGTGGTGCTGGCGCACGTACCGCCGCGTGATCCGACCCCGCAGCGCGGCAGCCGGCTGACCGACCGGCTGGAGGCGGACCTCCTGGAGGACTGGCTCGGCGAGTTCCGCCGCCGCACCGGCAAGGGGGCGGCGTTCGTCGGGTCGCACGTCGGCGTCTTCCACGCCTCCCGGGTGGACGGCGTGCCGTATCTGGTCAACGGCAACGCGGGCAAGGCGCCTGCCGCGCCCGCCGGCGAGGGCGGCTTCAGCGGCTGGTCGCTGGTCGGAGTCGACAAGGGCTCCGGCCGGGACTGGATCTCGGTCCAGACCCGTGCCCATGTGGACGGGCTCTCCCTGACCGCGCCCGGTTCCGTGGCGGCGGGCGGCGCGCCCGGGAGGGTCACCGCGACGGTCGTCCAGGGCGAGGGGAGCGGCGCGCGTACGGTGCCGGTGGACTGGCCCCTGAGCGCGGACTGGACCGGCTCGCGGGGCCTGTGCACCGGGAACGCGGAGCGGGCGCGGGCACGGGCGGGCTGCGTCGCCCTCCTCGATCCGGTGGCGGGCACCCTGAGTGGGCTGCGGCCGGGGACGGTGACCGTGGCGGTGACCGTGAACGGCGAGCGGATTCAGCGGCGGGTCACGGTGGTGCGGTGACGCGCGGCGGCGGTACGGCCGGGGCGCGGGCCCGGCCGTACCGCCGCTTCGGGGCGGGACGGCTCAGTCGCGCGGCGCGGCCTGCTCCTCCTCGCGCACCAGCTTCCGGGAGGCGCGCAGGCTGGTGATCGTGGTGACGACCAGAACACCGCAGATGACGGCCAGCGACACCGGGGTGGAGATCTCCGGGACGTGCACGCCCTGCTCGTGGAGGGCGTGCAGCACCAGCTTGACTCCGATGAAGCCGAGGATGATCGACAGCCCGTAGGACAGGTGCACCAGCTTCTTGAGCAGTCCGCCGATGAGGAAGTAGAGCTGGCGCAGGCCCATCAGGGCGAAGGCGTTGGCGGTGAAGACGATGTACGGGTCCTGGGTCAGGCCGAAGATCGCCGGGATGGAGTCCAGGGCGAACAGCAGGTCCGTGCTGCCGATGGCCAGCATGACTATCAGCATCGGCGTCATCAGCCGCCTGCCGTTCTCGACGACGAACAGCTTGGTGCCGTGGTACTGGGAGGTCGAGGGGAAGCGCCGTTCGACCATCTTCAGCAGGCGGTTCTCCTCGTACGCCTCCTCCTCGTGGCCCTCGGCCTCGGCGCGGGCCTCGCGCACCAGCTTCCAGGCCGTCCAGATGAGGAAGCCGCCGAAGATGAAGAAGATCCAGGAGAAGGTGGAGATCAGCGCGGCGCCGGCCGCGATGAAGATCGCGCGCATCACCAGGGCCATGAGCACGCCGACCATCAGTACGCGCTGCTGGTAGATGGTGGGCACCGCGAACTTCGCCATGATCAGGACGAAGACGAAGAGGTTGTCGACGCTGAGCGACTTCTCGGTGATGTAGCCCGCGGCGAACTCGCCCGCCGCCCGGCTCTCCCCGGCGGCGTACAGGCCGACGCCGAAGAGGATCGCCAGGACGACCCAGACGATCGTCCAGGTACCGGCCTCCTTCATGGAGACCTCGTGCGGTTTGCGTCCGCCGATGAAGAAGTCGACGGCGATGAGGGCGCACAGGCCGACGATCGTCAGCGCCCAGGTGGTCGTGGAAACGTCCATGCAGGAATCCTCCGGCTCCGGTTGCCGGAGGTCTCCTCCGCCCTGAGCCCGGCCGGGCCGCGGGCCGGTGCCCCGGGGCCGGTCACACCCGGCCCGTACTGACGGGAACACCGCATACGGGAGTACTCCCCTCCGCTCAAGGAAGGGTAAAGCAGAGCCAAGAAAAGGCAAAGCAGAAGGGGGCGGCCGCGGCTCGGCCCCCGTCAGCCCCGTCAGCGCCCGTGCCGCCGGCGGGTCTCGGCCACCTGCCCCAGCACCCTGGACAGGACCGTGCTGCCGGCCGGCACCAGCGGCGGCTCGTACGTCCACGCGTGGCCGACCCAGGGGTCGGCGAGGTGGTCGTCGGGCACGGGGGTGATCCGCAGCAGTGACCGCCACAGCGGGTCGAGCACGGGTCCGTACTCCCGCGCCTCCTCCCGGTCGGCGACCATCATCAGATGGACCCCGGCGGACGGCCCCTCGTCCGCGAGGTAGCGCAGCCGGTTGACGGCGTGGTCGTCGAAACCGTGCGGGAAGTCGTGGACGATCAGCAACTGCCCGGCCAGATCCACGTCCGGCGGAAGCGCGTCGGTGGCGCGGGTGCGCACCGCCATCCGCACCAGCTCGACGCGGCGGGTCAGCCCGGCGAGCACCGGGGCGACGCCCCGCGGGCCCGTGACGGGCGGCTCGCGCAGCGCGCCGGACTCCGTCAGCGGGGCCAGGGCGGACGCCGCGGCGCCGGTGGGGTCGAGCACGTGCACGGTGAGATCGCCGGCCGGGTGGACGGCGAGCAGCCGGCCGGCGACGGCGGTGGCGAGCTCGCCGGCCAGGCGGCGCCTTCGGTGCGGGTCGGCCGTGAGGGAGGCGGCCGAAGAGGTGCGCCCGGCATCGATCCACAGCCCCCGTTCCAGGGGCAGCCGCACCAGCATGGGGATGCGCAGGCCGCTGTGCTCGGGAAGGCCGAGGTCGCCCAGGCGCACTGCCATCGGCGCCTGGGCGGGCACCCGGTAGGCGTCCCAGACGGGGCTGTCCCAGCGGGCGAAGGCGGGCGGCAGGGCCGGCTCGACGACCTCGGACTCGGCGGTGAGCTGGGCGAGATCGCGCTCGAGGGCGGCCCGGGCCCGGCCGACGAGCTCGGCGCGGCGCTCCCCGGCCCGGGCGCGGGCGGCGTCCGCGCCCGGGCCGAGCCTGGAGCGCGGGTCGGCCAGCACCTCGTCCAGTTCCCGCTCCATGCGCGAGTCGGCGAAGTCGACCGCGCCGCGGTAGGCGGCGGTGGTACGGGCCAGGTCCTCGAACATGCCCCAGATCTGGTTGTGGAGCCGCTCCTCCATGCTCCATCCCGGTCCGTCGCCCGCCACGGGCCGGTCCGGCGTTCCGGGCCGGGCGGAGGACCCCGCCGGTGCGGAGGACTCCGCCGGTGCGGAGGGCGCCGCGGAGGGCGGCGGCCCGGCCGCCGTACGGGGCGCGCGGCGGGGGTGACGGTAGTCCACCGGCCCCGGGGCGGCGGACGCGGGCGGTGCGGACGGCCCCGCGGGAGCGGGCCGGAGCGCCGTGGCGGCTTCCGGCGACGTGTCCGGGAGCGTCTCCGGTGCGGTGTCCGGCCTGCCGGCCGGCGCGGTACGCAGGCCCCGCCCCCCGCCCCCGGTGCGGGCCGGCGGCGCCGCGGCACGGGCCGCGCCCGGGGCGACGGCCTCCTCCACGGCGGCGGCCACCTCGCGCGCCCGGGGCAGTCCCTGGTCCTCCAGCATGGCCGCGAGCCCGCCCGCGTAGCCCTGGCCGACCGCGCGTACCTTCCAGGCGCCCTGCCGGCGGTAGAGCTCCACCGCGACGACGGCGGACTCGGCGCCGAGCCCGGTGACGGTGTAACCGGCGACCTCGGTGCCGTCCGGGCCGGTGACGGCCACGACGGGGGCGGCCAGCGCCCCGAAGGAGAGCGGCCCGCCGGCCCCGGCGGGCAGGGCGAGCAGCACGCTGACCCGGTGTACGGCCTTCGGGAGCGCTTCCAGGTCCACCGCGATCCGGTGGTCGGCGGCGGCCTGCCGGGAGACCTCCAGTCCGGGCAGCCGGGGAGAGCCGGGGTGGGCGACCCAGCCCGGCTCGCGCAGCCGTCCGGCCTCGTCGCCCAGCGTCGCCCCGGCGACGACCGGCCCTCCCGCCGACACCCGGACCTCCAGACGGCTCCCGGGCAGTGGGTGGTTCTGTCCCCGGACCAGTTCGGCCGCCATCGCCGCGCCCCCTCCTGCGTGTGTTCCGCTGTGCTCCGCCGCGGGCCGGTGCCTCACCCCGCCGGGGACTCCCGGCCCGGCCCCGGACGGAACCCGGACGGACGCGGCACCGCGAACCCCTCACCCCCCGTGGCCTCCCCGCGGCCGCTCGCCCCTCCTACAGCAGGGGGGTGATCGAGGGCATCAGGTCCTGGAAGGTGCGGCCGTTGGCCTCGGTGCCCAGGGCGGTCATCTGCCAGCCCTCGCCCTGGCGGTGGACCTTAGCCATGATCTGCGCGGTGTGCCGGCCCCCGCCGGTGAGGGTGTAGCGAGCCAGTTCCTGACCGTTCGTCTCGTCCACCAGCCGGCAGAAGGCGTTCTGCACCTCGGCGAAGGTCTGGCCGGTGAAGGAGTTCACGGTGAAGACGATCTGGTCGATGTGGACCGGGACCCGCTGGAGGTCCACCAGGATCGCCTCGTCGTCGCCTCCCTGCCCGGCGCCGCCGACGAGGTTGTCGCCGGTGTGCCGCACGGAGCCGTCGTCGCTCACCAGATGGCGGAAGAAGACGACGTCCACGGGCTGCTGCCCGGCGAAGAGCACGGCCGAGGCGTCCAGGTCGATCTCCTGGGTGCGGCGGCCGAACAGACCCCGGCGGGGAGCCGCCTGCCAGCCGAGCCCCATCCGCACCGCGGTCAGGGTGCCCCCGTCGGACTTCTGCAGGCTGACCGCCTGCCCCTTGGACAAGTTGACCGTCACGTGCGTTCCCCTCTTTCCAGCCATTGCGATCGGCCGCCGCATGAGGCGACTGCCACGAACCCTACGCACCGCCGTCGGCGGCGCGGACGGGACGGGTGGGCTTTGTGTCGTTCCTGCAACACTCGCCCGCGCTCCGCCGCCCCGCATCGCCCTCACGTCACCGCAGGCCCGCCTCCTTCATCTGCCTCAGTTCCTTCTTCAGTTCGCCGACCTCGTCGCGCAGCCGGGCGGCCACCTCGAACTTCAGCTCGGCCGCAGCGGCCCGCATACGCTCGGTCATCTCCTCGATGAGTTCGGCGAGTTCGGCGGCGGGCCGGTCGGTGGGCCGGTCGGTGGGCCGGCCCTTGCCCGCCCCGCCCCGTGCGCGGTCCCCGTCCGCGCCCGCCGCGCGGCCGAGGTCGGGCACCGGGGCCTTGGCCCGGCGCTCCTCTCCCGCACCGGCCTTGCGGTAGCCGCTGTCCAGCAGCTCCCGGGTGTCGACCTCCTCGCGGGCGATCGTCGCCACGATGTCGCCGATCTTCTTGCGCAGGGGCTGCGGGTCGATGCCGTTCGCCTCGTTGTAGGCGATCTGCTTGGCCCGGCGCCGGTTGGTCTCGTCGATGGCCTTGGCCATCGACGGGGTGATCTTGTCGGCGTACATGTGCACCTGGCCCGAGACGTTGCGCGCCGCGCGGCCGATGGTCTGGATCAGGGAGGTGCCCGAGCGCAGGAAGCCCTCCTTGTCGGCGTCGAGGATGGCCACCAGCGAGACCTCCGGCAGGTCCAGGCCCTCACGCAGCAGGTTGATGCCGACCAGCACGTCGTACTCGCCGGCGCGCAGCTCGCGCAGCAGCTCCACCCGGCGCAGGGTGTCCACGTCGCTGTGCAGGTAGCGGACCTGGATGCCCAGCTCCAGGAAGTAGTCGGTCAGGTCCTCGGCCATCTTCTTGGTCAGCGTGGTGACCAGGACGCGCTCGTCCCTCTCGGTGCGGGTGCGGATCTCGTGCACCAGGTCGTCGATCTGGCCCTCGGTGGGCTTGACCACGACCTCCGGGTCGACCAGGCCGGTGGGGCGGATGATCTGCTCCACCACGCCGTCCGAGCGCGACAGCTCGTACTGCCCCGGGGTGGCCGACAGGTAGACCGTCTGCCCGATGCGCTCCAGGAACTCCTCCCACTTCAGCGGGCGGTTGTCCATCGCGGACGGCAGCCGGAAGCCGTGGTCGACCAGGGTCCGCTTCCGCGAGGCGTCGCCCTCGTACATGGCGCCGATCTGCGGGACGGTGACGTGGGACTCGTCGATGACCAGCAGGAAGTCGTCGGGGAAGTAGTCGAGCAGGGTGTGCGGCGGGGAGCCCTTCCCGCGGCCGTCGATGTGCAGCGAGTAGTTCTCGATGCCGGAGCAGGTGCCGATCTGCCGCATCATCTCGATGTCGTACGTCGTCCGCATCCGCAGCCGCTGCGCCTCCAGAAGCTTGCCCTGCTTCTCCATGCGGGCCAGGGTCTCCTCCAGCTCCGCCTCGATCCCCGCGATGGCCCGCTCCATGCGCTCGGGGCCCGCGACGTAGTGGGAGGCGGGGAAGACGAACAGCTCCCGGTCCTCGGAGACGACCTCGCCGGTGAGGGGGTGGAGCGTGGAGAGGGCCTCGATCTCGTCACCGAACATCTCGATGCGGACGGCCAGCTCCTCGTAGACGGGGAAGATCTCGACCGTGTCGCCGCGCACCCGGAAGGTGCCGCGGGTGAACGCCATGTCGTTGCGGGTGTACTGGATGTCGACGAAGCGGCGCAGCAGCGCGTCCCGGTCGAACTCCTCGCCGACCCTCAGCGGCACCATCCGGTCGACGTACTCCTGCGGTGTGCCCAGGCCGTAGATGCACGAGACGGAGGCGACCACGACGACGTCGCGCCGGGTGAGCAGCGAGTTCGTCGCGCTGTGGCGCAGCCGCTCGACCTCCTCGTTGATGGAGGAGTCCTTCTCGATGTAGGTGTCCGTCTGCGGAACGTAGGCCTCGGGCTGGTAGTAGTCGTAGTACGACACGAAGTACTCGACGGCGTTGTTCGGCAGGAGCTCGCGGAACTCGTTGGCGAGCTGGGCCGCGAGCGTCTTGTTCGGCGCCATCACCAGAGTCGGCCGCTGGAGCCTCTCGATCATCCACGCGGTGGTCGCCGACTTGCCGGTGCCGGTCGCGCCCAGCAGGACGACGTCCTTCTCGCCTGCCGTGACGCGCCTGGCCAGCTCGTCGATGGCCGCCGGCTGGTCGCCGCTGGGCTGGTAGGGACTGACGACCTCGAAGGGCGCCGTCCTGCGTTCGATCTGGGTCTGGGGCCGCATGTCCACCACGTTACGTCCCCCGACTGACAACCGGGGACGGCTTCCGGACCCCGCCCGGAACGCGGCCGGAGTACGCCCGGAGCACGGCCGGAGCACGGCCGCGTCCGGCCACCGGCGAGGGGTTTCCCTGAAGCGTTCAGGTTCTGTCCACTTCCCGCCCATGTAACCGGCCGCCGATGCCGGAATGCTTCTGGGGTCAGTGCACCGAAGACGTGAGGAGTCCCCCGTGCCCCTACGCCCCGCTGCCACCGTCACCGGTTCACTCGCCGGCCTCTGCGCGCTCGTCCTGTCAGCCGTCCCCGCCCAGGCCGCACCGATGGCGGAGGCCCCCGTCCCCGTCGCGCACCGCGGCGCCTCCGGTTACGCGCCCGAGAACACCCTGGCCGCCGTCGACGCCGCCCGTGCCCTGGGCGTCAAGTGGGTGGAGAACGACGTGCAGCGCACCAGGGACGGCGAACTCGTCGTGATGCACGACGCCACCCTGAGCCGCACCACGGACGTCGAGGAGGTCTTCCCCGACCGCGCGCCCTGGAGGGTGGCGGACTTCACCGCCGCCGAGATCGCGCAGCTGGACGCGGGAAGCTGGTTCGACCCGCTGTACGCGGGCGAGCGGGTGCCCACCCTGGAGCAGTACCTGCGGCATCTGGACCGTACCGGCCAGAACCTGCTGCTGGAGATCAAGCGGCCCGAGCTCTACCCGGGTATCGAGGCCGACATCCTGGGCGAACTGCGCGGCGAGGGCTGGCTGGACCGGCGGCACGTACGGAGCAAGCTGATCATCCAGAGCTTCGGGGCCGACTCGGTGCGGGCCGTGCACGAGCAGGCGCCGGCCGTCAGGACCGGCTTCCTGGGCACCCCCGCCGTGGAGGAGCTGCCGCTGTACGCGCGGTTCAGCGACCAGATCAACCCGCCCCACACCACCCTGACCGGGGAGTACGTGCGGCGGGTCCAGGCCCTGAAGGGCCCCCACGGCAAGCCGCTGGAGGTCTTCACCTGGACGGTGAACAGCGCGGAGGCGGCCCGCCGGGTCGCGGCCATGGGCGTGGACGGGATCATCTCCAACTACCCGGACGTCGTCCGGGACGCCACCCGGTCCGGTGCCGGGGACGCCGCCCGGGACGGCGGGCGGGAGGACTCGCCGGAGGCGGCCCGCGAGGAAGCGCGGCAGGAGTCCCGGGAGGAGGAGCCGGGAGAGGAACTGGAGGAGGCGATGGAGGAAGCGCGGGAGGCGGTGCGTGAAGCGGGGGTCGCCTTCCCCGCCGCCTGACCGGCCCACCGCCGGGCCCAACGCCGGGCCCGCAGCAGGACCCGCCGCGGGCCGCGTCCGCACACCGGCCCGCGGCGGGGGCCGTTTCCGTAGACTCGCCCCATGACCGAGACACCGGCCGGAAGCGCGGCCACGGCCACGGCCTGGACCGTACGGGACACCCCGGTCGGCCCGCTGCTGCTCGCGGCGACCGGACGGGGGCTGGTGACCGTCGTCTTCCACGCCGGGGAGCGGACGGTGCGCCGGTGCCTGGCCCGGCTGGCCGCACGGCTGGGCGCCGAGCCGGCCCCCGGCGGGGACGATCCGGTCCTGACCGAAGCGGCCCGGGAGCTGGAGGCGTACTTCAGCGGCGGTCTGCGGGAGTTCTCCCTGCCCCTGGACTGGTCTCTGACCTCCGGGTTCAACGAGCGGGTGCTGCGGGCACTGGCCGGCTCCGTGCCCTACGGCAGCACCGTCGGCTACCAGACCCTGGCCGACCGCGTCGGCGAGCCGGGCGCGGCACGCGCGGTGGGCGTCGCCATGGGCTCCAACCCGCTGCCGGTCGTGGTTCCGTGCCACCGGGTGGTGGAGAGCGGCGGCGGGCTGGGCGGATTCGGCGGCGGACTGGAGACCAAGCGGACGTTGCTCGCGCTGGAGGGGATCCTTCCGGCGCCCCTGTTCTGAGCCGTCCCACGGTCTTCCCGCACCGGGCCGGGTCCGCGATCCGGGGTCCGGGGTCCGGGGTCCGGAGCGGAGGCTCCCGCCCCGGTTCCCCCTGTGGCGAACCTCGCTTCCCGTGTGTCCCCGCGGGCCTCCCCCGGCCGCCTCCGGCTGGCAGACTGCCCTTTCGTGAAGGACACCTCCCAAACCGCCGACGCCGCTGACGGCCTCCCCGGCATACCCGGCCCCCGCGGCACCGCCGCGGTCCCCCGCGCGGCCGACCTGGCCGCGCTGCGCCGCCGTACCACCGCCGTACTCGTGGCGGGCCAGATCCTGGGCGGGCTGGGTGTGGCCACGGGCATCGCGCTGGCCGCCGTGCTGGCCGAGGACGTCAGCGGTTCCGAAGGGCTGGCCGGTCTGGCGATGACGTCGTCGGTCCTGGGCACGGCCGTGCTGTCCCTGCCGTTCGCCGCCCTGACCGCCGCGCGCGGCCGCCGCGCGGGCCTCACCCTGGGCTATCTGGTCGGAGCGGCGGGCGGGGGCGTGGTGGTGCTCGCCGCCGTCCTGGGCAGTTTCCCCCTCCTGCTGCTGGGCACGGCGGCCTTCGGCGCGGGCTCCGCCGCCAACCTCCAGGCCCGCTTCGCCGCCGCCGACCTGGCCGAGCCCGCCCACCGCGGACGGGCCATCTCCACGGTGGTGTGGGCCACCACCGTCGGCGCCGTCCTCGGTCCGAACATCGCCGCCCCGGCCGGGCGGAGCGTCGAGGGACTGGGCATCCCCGAGGCGGCGGGCCCGTTCCTGTGGGGCGCGGGCGTCTTCCTGCTGGCCGCGGCGCTGGTGTTCGTCCTGCTGCGGCCGGACCCCCTGCTCACCGCCCGCGCCCTGGCCGCCGCCGACGGGCACGCGCCGGAGTCCGCCGAGAGCCGCTCGCTGCGCGCCGGGCTCCGTGCCGTGGCGGCCTCGCCGCGGGCCCGGCTGGCCCTGGTGGCCGTCGCGGCCTCCCACGCCACCATGGTCTCGATCATGGTGATGACCCCGGTCGACCTCGGCCACCACGGCGCCGGCATCGAGCTGATCGGTCTGGTCATCAGCATCCACATCGCGGGCATGTACGCCTTCTCCCCGCTGATGGGCTGGCTGTGCGACCGGATCGGCCGGATCTCCGTCATCCTGGCCGGCGTCGCGGTGCTGGCGTGCGCGGCGCTGGTCGCCGGTACGGCGGACGGCGACCACGTCCTGAGCGCCACGGGCCTGTTCCTCCTCGGGCTGGGCTGGTCGGCGGGGCTGGTGGGCGGTTCCACGCTGCTCACCGACTCGGTGCCGCACAGCGCCCGCGCGGCCGTCCAGGGGCTGTCCGACCTGTCCATGAACGCCGCGGCCGGAGCGGGCGGCGCGCTCGCCGGCCTGGTCGTCGCGCAGGCGGGCTACGGCTGGCTCAACGCGATGGGGGCGGCCCTGCTCCTGCCGGTCGTCGCACTCGCCCTGCGCCTGAGGCTCCGCCCGCCGGCCCCGGACGGCCGGTGACGCCCCGGGCCCGCCGCACCACCGCGGCGCGCGGGCCGGGCCCCGCGGTCACCCCCTGGGGTACACCTGGAAGGCCACGGCCCGCCGCCCGCCGGTCTGTTCGGCGAGCATGTCCATCACGCCGGTGACGAACTCGCGGGCGTACTCGGCGGGCTCCTTGTCGCTGAGCGCCCCGATGTAGGCGCGGTGCTCGGCGAGGGAGGCGACGGCCCGGTCCACGTCCTCCCGCGCCACCTCCACGGCGTGCGTCGGCCGCGGCGATCCCGCGACCGCCACCCAGCGCACCCCGTCCCACGGCTCCAGGCCCCGGTCCGCCAGGTCGGTGAAGATCCAGCGGTTGCCCGCGTCCCCGGCCGCGTCCAGCACCGCGCGGCCGACGGCCCGGTGGTCGGGGGTGTTCCAGTTGACGCCGCCCCAGGTCTCGTGGTGGTTGAGGGTGATGAGCAGTTCGGGCCGGTGGCGGCGGATCGCGGCGGTCAGGTCGCGGCGCAGGGCGACGCCCTCCTCGACGACCCCGTCCCGGTGGTCCAGGAACTCCACCTCCTCCACTCCGACCACGGCCGCGCTCGCCCGCTGCTCCGCCTCCCGCACCCGTGCCGCCCGCTCGGGCTCCATGGTGTCGATCCCGGCCTCGCCCCGGGTGGCCATCAGATAGGCCACCTCCCGCCCGGCGGCGGTCCACCGGGCGATCGCGGCGGCGGCGCCGTACTCCAGGTCGTCGGGGTGCGCGACGATCGCGAGCGCGCGGTTCCAGTCCTCGGGCATGGGGCTGAGCCGACCGTCCACGGTGGCCTCCTTCGCGGCAGCGCTGTGAGCCGGTTGTGCCGTACCGGGCCAGTATGCGGCCGGGTCAGCGCCAGCCGTACCGCCGCTGGAGGCTGTGTGCGACCCGGTTGAACCTCGCCCGGTCCAGCGCGCACGCCTCGCGCCGCATCCCCCGCGGGTGGACGCGCAGCACCCGGTCCAGGTCCGCCCACGAGTCCCGCCCGGAGCGGTCCCAGGGGCCGGAGCCGAGCGGCACCCAGTCGTGCTCGCCGTCCCGCCGCCTGCTGGAGAGCTGGACGGCCAGCAGGGTGCCGGTCGTCTCGCGCGCCACGACCAGGACGGGCCGGTCCTTGCCCCGTCCGTCCATCTCCTCGTAGGGCACCCAGGTCCAGACGACCTCGCCGGGGTCGGGGTCGCCGTCCGGATCGGGTGCATAGACCATCCGGACGGCGCCCACCTCGTCCGCCCGCGCCTGCGTCGTCGCGGTCGGCCCCGCGCTCCCCGGAGCGTCCCCGAACCCGTCGGCCGCCCTCACCTCGTCCATCGCCATGGGCTCACGCTATCGGCACCGCCGCCGCTCCCCCGCCGCGCGGTCCGCCGGCCGCGGCGGCCGGGGGCCCGGCCGCCGCGGCGGAAGTCCCGTGCGCGGCAGGGCCGGTGTGCCGGTACTCACACGGCGGGCCCGGAAACGGGCCGGGGCCGATACGGTGTGAGCGTGTTGCCTTCCTCCCGCTTTCTGTCCCGGTCCCCGCACCGGCTCTGCTGTTTCAACGGGTCCCTCCACCGGCGCCCCCCGCGGGCGCGGTGCCGTCCGGCGGCCCGGAAGGAGCACGCCGTCCGCCCGCCCGCCGGGGCCGGCGCGGCGCCCGGACGGACGGTCGTCTGCCCGCGGTTGTGCGGCCACCTGCCGCCCCCACCGCCGCCCGCGTCCCACTGAGACCGCCGGCCGCGGGAGCCGCACCGGCCGCGGGCTCAGGAGTAGGGGCAGTGGCGGACTCCGTCGAGATGCAGGCAGCCGCCCTCCCCCATCCGCCAGGTGTACTCCTTCGGTTTCCCCTCCTCGGGGAAGGTCACGAGCGTGCCGTCCCTGACTTCGTAGCGGCCCGTGACCATGCTCGTCCCGGCCTCCTGGGTGAAGAAGCCGTCCTCGTAGAAGCTGAAGACGGTCGTGTCGAAGTTGGCGGACCGCTCGGTGCTCCAACTGCCCACCAGTTCCGCGGGGAGGGACCGGCCGCCGGCGCCGGCCTCCCCGGCGGCTGCGCCGTCCGGCCCCCCGGTGCCGTCCGTCTGACCGCATCCGCCCAGCAGCACACCGGTCGCCACCAGTGCGGCCGCGACCGTTCGCCGTGTCGTGCTCACGACCCCCGCCTCCAGTCCGTTCGTTCGGCGACGCACGGTACCCCCGCGATCACCGTGACGACGGCGGTGTGCGTGAATACGGCCGCCTACGCGGGAAAGTCGGTCAGTTCGTCTCCCCGACCGGGCCCCTGTCGGCGTACGCCGTCTACGACCGCGGCCGGGCGTCCGCGCCGCACCGCGCTCCGGCGGTGCGGCGGGCGGGGTTGCGAACAGCTCTCGAATAAGTGTCCATGAGTGCTCTCCAGGCGTCACGAGTGACATACGTTCCTGCGTATGAACCTGACGGAATGGGCACGCGCACAGGGCATTGCGCCCCGCACGGCGTACCGCTGGTTCCGTGAGGGCACGTTGCCGGTCCCCGCGGAACGCGTGGGGCCTCGCACGATCCTGGTGAACATCGACGCGAACACCTCACCCACCGTGACCGGTGGCGCGGGCCTGTACGCCCGCGTCTCCTCCCATGATCAGAAGCCGGATCTGGAGCGGCAGACCGCCCGGTTGTCGGCGTGGGCGGCGAAGGCCGGCCACAAGGTCGTCCGTATCGAGTCCGAGATCGGGTCGGGCATGAACGGCGGCCGGCCGAAGGCGAAGCGGCTCCTGGCGGATGCGAGGGTGACCACGGTCGTGGTCGAGCACAAAGACCGCCTCGGCCGGATGAACGTCGAACTGATCGAAGCCGCGCTGTCCGCCTCCGGCCGCCGCCTGGTGGTCCTGGACGGGGGCGAAGCCGAAGACGACCTCGTGCGCGACATGGTGGAGGTGCTGACGTCGTTCTGCGCCCGCCTGTACGGGCGTCGCTCCGCGAAGAACCGCGCCCGCAAGGCCCTGGAGGCGGCGGCCGCCGGTGAGTGAACCCAAGAAGCCGCGACCGATCGAGGCGCCGTTCGTCGCGCCGGGGCCGTCCGGGGTGGCGATACGCGACCGCCTCAAGCACCTCACCACCGAAGACGACAAGGTGCTGCGACTCGTCGGCGGACACCTGGGGCGCCTGGCCTCCCAAGACCTCAAGACCCGGTGCGCCGATGGCCTGGACCACATTACGGACACGTGGGCGGCCCGCAAGCAGGGCCTGACGGCCTCCTCGTCCTCGCGGTGGGCCGGGGCGATCACGAAGGCCACCCACGATCAGTGGGCGCTCTCCCGGCGCTGCCGGCTCGCCCACATCCACGGTCTCGAGGCCGGTGTGCGCACCCTGACGCACCGCCTGTCCCAGCCCATCGGGGAGAGGGGCACCAGGCGAGCCCCCGGCGGATACCGGTCCAGGGGCGAGTGGTTCCACAAGTCCCGGCGCCTGGCTGCCTTGGAACACCGCCTCGATGTGGCTCGTGCGGAGCGTGAGGCCGGTGTCGTGCACGTCGTGCGCGGCGGCCGACGCCTGCTGGGCAACCGTCACAACCTCGAAGCCGCCCAGCTCACCGAGACCGCGTGGCGCAAGCGGTGGGAGGCCGAGCGCTGGTTCCTCGCCGCCGGCGGCGAGTCCGGCAAGCGGTACGGGAACGAGACCATCCGCGTCACCCCGGAGGGCGAGGTCTCCCTCAAGCTGCCCGCACCGCTGGCCCACCTGGCGAACGCCCGCAACGGCCGGTACGTCCTCGCCTCCCGCGTCGCCTTCGCCCACCGAGGCGGGGAGTGGCGCGACCGCATCAGTGAGAACAAGGCGGTGGCCTACCGCATCCACCTGGACGTGGAACGCGGACGCTGGTACCTGACCACCTCGTGGACCCGGCCCGCGGTCAGGACGGTTCCGCTGGACACCGCCCGCGCTCAGGGCATGATCGGTGTGGACACCAACGCCGACCACCTCGCCGCCTACCACCTCGACCCACACGGCAACCCGATCGGCAACCCGCGCCGGTTCTTCTACGACCTCACCGGCTCGGCCGGCCACCGAGACGCCCAGATCCGGCACGCCATCAGCCGGCTGCTGCACTGGGCCGGCCGGTGCGGGGTGAAGACCATCGGGCTGGAGAACCTGGACTTCACCGCCGAGAAGACCCGCGAGAAGCACGGGCGCCGCAAGCGGTTCCGGCAACTCATCTGCGGCATCCCCACCGGCAGGCTCAAGGCCCGGCTCGTCTCGATGGCCGCCGAGCACGGCCTGTCGATCGTGGCCGTCGATCCGGCTTACACGTCGATGTGGGGAGCTCAGCACTGGGCCAAGCCCCTCACCTCGAAGAACAGGAAGATGTCCCGTCACGATGCCGCCGGCATCGCGATCGGGCGACGCGCCCTCGGGCACCCGGTCCGGCGACGGACGGCACCGCCCCACGACGACCGGAGTGATCGTCGTGGGCATCGGACCGCCCAGGCCGGACCGGGAGCCGGAGGGCGTGAGGGAACCCGCCCACCCGTCACGGAGCGTGCACACGATGCACGTCGCCGGATCGGGGAACAGCGAACGCGGGAACCCAGCGCATCCAACACCGTTCGGGATGCGTGCAGTTCCGGGAGCCGGCATCAGATGTCACTCCTGGACACTGCTTAGGAACGGTGTCTCAGCACCAGCCGCTGACCGGACCGTTGACGCCCGACCACACATAGGCGTCGCTGATCCAGGTGCCGTCGCTCAGTCTGTTCCACAGGCTCGTGGTGCCGTAGCGGCCGGTGTGCGAGGTGCCGGAGGCGGAGCAGGAGACGGTGACCGTGGCTCCGTCCGCGGCCGAGCCCGCGACCGCGTAGCCGGTGCCGGGACCGGTGCGCCTGTTGACGTAACCGCCCCCGTTGGCGTCGATCACGGCCTGGTTCAGGCCCAGCGCGCCGTAGTTGTACAGCGTCCCGCCGGCGCCCACCCGTACGCTTCCGTGCATCGCCGAGCCCTGGTAGGCGGCGGAGCCGTTGTAGATCACCCACTTGCCCAGGTTGTGGCCCGCGATCGGGATGTACGAGCCGTTCTGGATCAGGCCGAAGTGGACGTGGCGGCCGTACGCGGCGCCTCCGCAGGTGACGTCCGTGCCCGTGTAGCCCAGAAACGCGCCGGCGCCGACCCAGCCGCCGTCGGTGCTGATGTTGTTCCACAGGTGGTAGTAGTCGGTGGCGTAGCCGCGGTCGTGGACGACCCGTATCCAGCCCCGGCACATGGTGTAGGCCGTGCCCTGCCGGGCGGCGCGCACCACCTCGTCGCCCCCGGCGAAGTCCAGCGAGCTCCACGGCGCCGCGCTGCCACTCCAGCCGTGGGGGCCGCTGGTCATGACCGTGTTGGCGCCGACGGTCGTCGGCAGCGCCATGCCGGTGCGGTAGTCGCCCGCGCCGTACGCGACGGCCTCGCCGTCGCCCGGGCCGCCGTCTCCAGGAGCCTTGTTCCGACCGCCCTGTCCGTCCTGCCTGTCCTGTCTGCCGTCGAGCCCGGCGAACAGGGGTTTCTCCCGGGGTTCGACCAGCGGGGAGCGCCGGGACAGCTCGGCGAAACGCTCCTCTCCCTCCAGGGCGACCCGCCATGCCCCGCCCCGTCGCTCGGCCAGGAACAGCCAGCCCCTGGGCATCCGCTCCGAGCCGGGCTCGGTCGCCAGCACGGCCGTGCCGAAGGCCCATCCTCCCGCGTCACGGGTGACGTTGACGCGCGTAGTGTCGTGCGCCGACGCGGCTTCGGCCCCGGCACGCCCGCGTTCGGCGAGGCGTTCGGCCACGGCCGCCTCCGGTCCGGCGCCCTGCCGGTCGCCGGCGGCGGCCCCCGCCGGGGCGGCCAGGGACAGCGCCCCCGCCAGGGTCAGCACTGCGGTGGTGATGCCGGTGATCCGACGGGCTCCGGGTCTTCTCCAGCCGAACATGCGGTCCTCCTCGGCAGTCGGGGGCACCGCTTGTGACGGCACCTCCGATTTGAATGGACACCGTCAAGCTAGAAGGCGTCGTCTCCCCTGCCAAGTGCGCCTGGGGGAGCCCGGCCCCTCCCGTCCGGGCTCCCGTGGGCCTCAGTGCCTCAGTACAGACTCAGGCCGTACGCGGCCAGGACCTCGGTGACCGGCTGGTAGTACGTGGTGCCGCCGTAGGCGCAGTTTCCGCTGCCGCCCACGATGACGCCGAGGGCCGTGGTGCCGGAGAACGCGGGGCCTCCGGCGTCGCCCGGCTCCGAGCAGGCGTTCGACCTGAACAGTCCGTGGACGGCGCCGCCGCCGTAGTTGACCGTGAGGTTGACCGCGGTGACCGTGCCGCAGCGCAGCCCGCTGGTCCGGCCCACGTGGCAGACGGCCTGGCCCACGCGCGGGGAGGCGGCCCCGGTGATGTCCCGGACGGCCCCGCCGCCCAGGCTCACCTCGCCGGGGTAGGACAGGGAGGTGTTGGTGTAGCGGACGACCCCGTGGTCGTCACCGGGGAAGCTGCTGCCCACGGTGGTGCCGACCGGCACGGTCCGCGCCGCGTCGGCGTACCAGGTGGAGACCCCACCCGCGCAGTGGCCGGCGACGAGGCCGTGGTACGCGCCGTCGCGGCGGGCGTTGAAGGCCACCGTGCATCGGCGGCCGTCGCCGCCGTACAGCACATCGCCGCCGCGTATGGCGGTCGGCGTGGTGGAGGCGGCCGGGACGGGGGCGGCGGCGGCCGTGGGCGCGCCGAGGAGCACGGCGGCCAGAGCGGCCAGTAACGCCAGGACGGTCGCGGGGACGGGGGCGGGCGGGCGTCTCATGGTTCCTCCCGGTGGGGACGGTGCCGGCGGATGGCGCCGGTACACCGATGGTGGGGAGGAGCTGCCCCCTGCGCCAGACCGCCCGGCCCGGCCGTCCGCCCCGCGCCGGGCGGTCTCAGCCCCCGCACTGCCGCAGCATCGTCTTCTTGTCCGGTTCGGTGACCGGCATCTCGTACTCCAGGGCCACCTGCGCGAAGCGCACCGCGTAGGCGCAGCGGACCGGCTTGTTCGGCGGCAGCCAGGAGGCCGGACCGGAGTCACCCTTGGCCGAGTTGGCGCGGCCCTCGACCGGCAGCAGGTTCAGCGGATCGTTGGCGAGCCGCTTGCGCTTGTCCTCCGGCCACCGGGAGGCGCCCATCTGCCAGGCGTAGGACAGCGGCACCACATGGTCGATCTGCACCTCGGCGGCGTCCTGCTTCTTCCAGTCGATCTCCTTGCCCGTGTAGGGGTCGGCCAGCGTCATGGCGACGACCACGCAGTCGGAGCCGGAGCGGAAGCGCAACTCCTGGCCGTCACGGGCGAGCAGGTCGTTGCGGGTGTCGCAGCCGTTGCGCGCCAGCGGCACCCCGTCGGCGGTGTCCATCCACGCGTAGCCGAACTCGTCCCGGTCGTACCCCGTCCTGGGCCCGCGCCCCTTGGTCGCCAGTTCCGACACGATCTCGCGGGCCCTCTCGCGGTCCGCCGCGGAGGCCACCGGTGCCAGCCCGGGCTCGGTACCCTCCTCGTTCTCCAGCGGGCTGACGGCGCGTCCGGCGGACGAGCCGGACTCCGTCCCCGGGGAGGGGGATTCGAGGTCGATCGACTCACACGCCGTCAGGGACAGGGCGGCGCTCAGCACGAGGGCGGTGGCGGAGACCGGGCGGAGGACTGGTATCGGCACGGGTTGTCCAGGGGTCGGGGCGGGTACGGGCGGCGGGCCCGCCGCTGCGGACGGGGCCGGTCCACCGTCCATCCTTCCCCGGTGCCCGGGGCGAAATCCGATTGCCGCCCCCGGCCGGACGGAGGACGGTGGGTGGCTGTCGAAGCCGATCGATCCCACGGGGGTGCGCCATGACCAGTCACTTCGAAGCCATCGGCCTCGAGGCGGGCAGCAGGCAGGAGTACGGCGAACTGCTGCGGCGACTGTACGCCCTCGGCAGTGCGGAGCCCGTCGGCGGGGGTGCGGTGCGGGTGGTGTGGACCGGCGCGGGCGGCGCCCGCGTCGAACTGGAGATCGACGGCGAGGGCTCGCTGACACACGTACTGCCCGCCCTGGTCCCCCGGGGGGCGCCGGTACCGGTACGCGGCATCGCCCTGGCCCCGGACGGGGTCGCGCACCTGGAGCTGCTGGACGGCGAGGACGGCCGGACACTGTGCCCGCTGCCGGTGGAGCTGACCGACCGCGCGGAGCTGCGCGCGCTGGGAAGGGAGCGGGGCGGCGCGCCCACCGAGGGGTTCGTGCGGCTGAGCGCGCTCGCCGAGCGGATCGGCGTGTACGCGGACCGGGCGGCGTACGACGCGGCGCAGCGGGGGCGCGAGCCGCGTTTCGCGCCGGAGTACCTCATCCCCTCCGGGCTTTTCCGCCCCGAGGACTCGGGCCGGGAGTGGGCGCCCGCGGCGCAGGCCCTGTTCGCGGGCGGTGTGGTGGCCGCCGAGCGCGTCGAGAGCGAGATCGGCGGCGGGGTCTTCCACCGCCTGAGGGTGCGAACGCTCGGCGGGGTCGAGGTGGACGTCGCCGCCTCCGACGCTCAGCTCCCGCACGCCCCGGCGCCGGACGGCTGGGTGGGCCGCTGGGTGGAGGGGGCCTTCTTCATGACCGGCTCGCTGGGGCTGGGGATGCCCCGGGGCGCGGACCGGTGACAGGACGCGAGCCGCCCACCGCGACACCGGGAACGGGCGCGGCGGGCGGCTCGTGCGGCTTCACGGGAGGAAGCCGCGCGGACGGGCGCCGGGCCGGGGCCGGGGGGCGGTCAGGCGGCGCGGTCGCCGAAGCGGGCCGCCTCCCAGAAGTCCGGCCGGGGGTCCAGCGCCGCCGCCAGGCGGAAGTGGCGCAGCGCCTCCTCGTCGCGGCCCGCGCGCTCCAGGGTGCGGCCGAGCGCGAAGTGCGCGAAGGAGTTGTCCGGCTCGCGCTCCAGGACGATCTGGAACTCCTCCTCGGCGGCGCGCAGCTGGGCGCCGAGGAAGAACGCGCGGGCACGCAGCAGCCGGACGGAGGTCTTCTCCGGGAAGGCCTCGACGACGGACTCCAGGAGCTTCAGCGCGCCCCTGGGATCGCGGGCGGCCAGCAGCTGCTCCGCGGCGCGGTACTGGATGACATGGGTCTCGGGCGTGGTCTCGGGCACGTCGACGCCTCCTCGACCGGGATCGGCCGCACCGCACTGGCCGCGGGATCACGGGTCCTTCGGGTACGGGGGTGCTTACGGGGGCGTCGCGGAAGGCCCGGGAACGTCCCGCGGCGCCTTGGTGTACCGCCACGGCAACGCACCCGCCGCGCGGGCATATTCCCGCTGCCCTGTACGGGGATCCTTCCCGGCGCGAGGGGCTGTCAAGCACACCGCGGCGGCCGCGGACAACCCGCCGCGCCCGGTCCGGGCGGCCTCAGGCCCACCGGTCGGCGCGTTCCCTCAGCCGCCGCCAGACCTCGGCGACCTGGGGCTCCAGCTTCTCCAGGGGGCCGTCGTTGTCGATGACGATGTCCGCGACCGCCAGGCGCTGCTCGCGTGTCGCCTGGGCGGCCATCCGGCCCCGGGCGTCCTCCTCGTCCATGCCGCGCAGCCGCACCAGCCGGTCGAGCTGGGTGTCCGGGGAGGCGTCGACGACGACCACCAGGTCGTACAGGGGCGCCAGGCCGTTCTCCGTCAGCAGCGGTACGTCGTGCACGACCACCGCGTCCTCGCCGGCCGCGCGCTGGAGTTCGGCCGAGCGCGCCCCGACAAGCGGGTGGACGATCGCGTTGAGCGCCTTCAGCCTCCCGGGGTCGCCGAAGACGATCGAGCCGAGCTTCGGCCGGTCCAGGGTGCCGTCCGGGGCGAGGACCTCCTCGCCGAACTCGGCGACCACCGCGGCTAGCCCCTCGGTGCCCGGCTCGACGACCTCGCGGGCGATCCGGTCGGCGTCGACGATCACGGCGCCGTACGAGTCGAGCAGCCGCGAGACCTCGCTCTTGCCCGCGCCGATTCCGCCCGTCAGCCCCACGGAGAGCATGGCCGCGCCTCCATATGTGTCCGTGCCCGCACCGCGCCCCGCGCCGGGGCCGCGTACCGCACACGGGTTCGTCCGCGGCGGCTGCCGTCACCCTATCCAAGCGGGGCGTGGCCCGGTCAGGACAGGGGGCCGCCGGCCTCCCCGGAGTCCCCGTCCCCGGTCCCGCCTCCGCTCTCGCGCTCGGCCAGGAAACGCTCGAAGACCTCTCCCAGCTCCTCGGCCGAGGGCAGTTCGACGGGCTCGGCGACCAGGCTGCCGCGGGTCTCGGCCCCTGCCACGGCGTCGTACTGCTGCTCCAGGCCGCGGACGACCGCGACCAGTTCGCCGTCCCCCTCGGCGAGCTGCCGCTCGATCTCCTCCCGTACGCGGTGCGCGTCCGTGCGCAGCGACCGGGTGATCTCCGGCAGCACCAGCCCGGTGGCCGCGGTGATCGTCTCGACCACGGTCAGGGCGGCCTCGGGGTAGGTGGAGCGGGCCACGTAGTGCGGGACGTGCGCGGCGAAGCCCAGCACGTCGTGGCCGGACTCGGCCAGCCTCAGCTCCAGCAGCGAGGCGGCGCTGCCGGGGACCTGTGCCTCGTCGAAGGGCGTCTGCCGCACGGGGGTGAGGTCCAGGCGGTTGCCGTGCGGGGTGAGGCCGACGGGGCGGGTGTGGGGCACGCCCATGGGGATGCCGTGGAAACCGACGGACAGCCGCACGCCGAGCCTGTCGACGATCTCGCGCACGGCGGCCGTGAACCGCTCCCACTCGACGTCCGGCTCGGGTCCGGCCAGCAGCAGGAAGGGGGTGCCGGTGGCGTCCCGCAGCAGCCGCAGGTCCAGCCGGGGGGTGTCGTAGGACGCCCAGTGGTCGCGCCGGAAGGTCATCACCGGCCGGCGGGCGCGGTAGTCGACGAGGCGGTCCACGTCGAAGCGGGCGACGGTCGTGCGCGGGCCGCCGTCCAGCAGCCCCTGGACGATCTGCCCGCCGGTCTCGCCGGCGTCGATGAAGCCCTCGAAGTGGTAGAGCATGACGAGCCCTGCACTGCCCGGCTCACCGATGACCGCCTCGGCCTCCGCCAGGCCGGTCGGATCCCATGCGTACAAACCCTGCGGGTCCAGCACCTTCGCCGCTCCTCCGTGTCGCTTCCGTCTGTCGGCAACATCCGCCGCCGTGTGCGCATTCCCCTGGCCGGGTGACCGGAAGGCCTCTTCGGCAACGCATCGTGCCATCTTCGGCACGGCCCCGGCACCGGGGGGCCGCCCGGCACCCCTGCGGGGGCCGATGCGGAGGCGGGAACGCCGCATGGCCCCCTCCCCGGGCGGGGAGGGGGCCATGCCTTGTCGCGCTACCTCGGGTTACCGCGCGCCGGCCTGCCGGCCGCGGTGGCCCGACGGGTCAGCTCTGGCCGCCCGCGAGCTTCTCGCGGAGGGCCGCCAGGGCCTCGTCCGACGCCAGGGCGCCGGAGTTGTCGTCCGACTCCGAGGAGTACGAGCCGCCGCCACCGCCGCCGGTGCCGCCGCCCTGCGGGGCACCGCCGCCGGCACCCTCGGCCTCGGCCTGGGCGTCGGCCTCGCGGGACTTGAGGACCTGCGCCTGGTGCTGCTCGAAGCGCTGCTGCGCCTCGGCGTACTGGCGCTCCCACTCCTCGCGCTGCTTCTCGTAACCCGGCAGCCAGTCGTTGGCCTCCGGGTCGAAGCCCTCGGGGTAGATGTAGTTGCCCTGGTCGTCGTAGGACGCGGCCATGCCGTACAGGGTCGGGTCGAACTCGACCGCCATCGGGTCGGCGCCGAAGGACTCGTTGGCCTGCTTCAGCGAGAGGCTGATGCGGCGGCGCTCCAGGTCGATGTCGATGACCTTGACGAAGATCTCGTCGTTGACCTGGACGACCTGCTCCGGGATCTCCACGTGGCGCTCGGCCAGCTCGGAGATGTGGACCAGGCCCTCGATGCCCTCGTCGACCCGGACGAACGCGCCGAACGGCACCAGCTTGGTGACCTTGCCGGGCACGACCTGGCCGATCTGGTGGGTCCGGGCGAACTGCTGCCACGGGTCTTCCTGGGTCGCCTTGAGCGACAGGGAGACGCGCTCGCGGTCCATGTCGACGTCCAGGACCTCGACCGTGACCTCCTGGCCGACCTCGACGACCTCGGACGGGTGGTCGATGTGCTTCCAGGACAGCTCGGAGACGTGGACCAGACCGTCCACGCCGCCCAGGTCCACGAAGGCGCCGAAGTTGACGATCGAGGAGACGACGCCGGACCGCACCTGGCCCTTCTGGAGGGTGGTGAGGAAGGTCTGGCGAACCTCGGACTGGGTCTGCTCCAGCCAGGCGCGGCGGGAGAGGACCACGTTGTTGCGGTTCTTGTCCAGCTCGATGATCTTGGCCTCGAGCTCCTTGCCGACGTACGGCTGGAGGTCGCGGACGCGACGCATCTCGACCAGGGAGGCCGGCAGGAAGCCACGGAGGCCGATGTCGAGGATGAGACCACCCTTGACGACCTCGATGACGGTACCGGTGACGATGCCGTCCTCTTCCTTGATCTTCTCGATGGTGCCCCAGGCCCGCTCGTACTGGGCACGCTTCTTCGAGAGGATCAGGCGGCCCTCCTTGTCCTCCTTCTGGAGGACCAGGGCCTCGATCTCGTCACCGACGGCGACGACCTCGTTCGGGTCGACATCGTGCTTGATCGACAGCTCTCGGGAAGGGATGACGCCTTCGGTCTTGTAGCCGATGTCGAGCAGGACCTCGTCCCGGTCGACCTTCACGATGACGCCGTCGACGATGTCGCCGTCGTTGAAGTACTTGATCGTCTCGTCGATCGCGGCGAGGAAGGCTTCCTCGGAACCGATGTCGTTAACCGCAACCTGCGGGGTGGTCACGGTGGTCTCGGTGCTGCTCGTCATGTGGAAAAGGGCTCCGGTACGGACATTGAAGTCGTAGGTACTGCTACGCCGAGAGCCCGTATCGCACTGCCGAAGCCGGACAGCCTGAGAGGTGCTTCACCGAAGATCTCCGAGGAAACCACGAGCACCTCGACAACCGAGGGGACATACAACAGATGCGAGCGCGACCTGCTCCGTCCGAGGCGCGCAGGCCCGCAGCGCAACTTGTAGCATACGGGGGCAGCCGGGCGGGGTCAATGCGCGAACGAGGACACACGGGACTTTGCTCCCAAATCCGGCACAAGTCGCCGGCCACGCGTCCCGTTCCCGCTCCTCGCGGGGCCCGCCGACGCCCGGATGCCGGGGCTCCGGGCACCCGCACGGCACCTCTTCGGCGCCCCCTCCCCGGCCGCGCGCCGGAACCGAAGACTACGACGACGGGCGAGATGAACCAGGACAGTGGACCAGAGCCGGAGGCCGCCCGCCGCGACGCGGACGCCGCCGAGAGCAGCCGGGCCAGCCGCGGCTGGTGGGACCGGAACGCCGACGAGTACCAGCGCGAGCACGGCGGCTTCCTCGGCGACGACCGCTTCGTGTGGGGCCCGGAGGGCCTGGACGAGGAGGAGGCTGGTCTGCTGGGCCCGGCCGAGGGGCTGGCCGGCCGCCCGGTGCTGGAGGTCGGCGCGGGGGCGGCACAGTGCTCGCGCTGGCTGGCCGCGCGCGGGGCGCGCCCGGTGGCCCTGGACATCTCGCACCGCCAGCTCCGGCACGCGCTGCGCATCGACGGCGCCGCCCCGGCGTTCCCACTGGTGCAGGCCGACGCCGGGGCACTGCCCTTCGCCGACGGCTCCTTCGACCTGGCCTGCTCCGCGTACGGGGCGCTGCCCTTCGTCGCCGACCCGGTGCGGGTGCTGCGCGAGGTGCGCCGCGTACTGCGGCCGGGCGGCCGGTGGGTGTTCTCCGTGACGCACCCGGTCCGCTGGGCCTTCCCCGACGAACCGGGGGCGGAGGGGCTGACGGTCACCGCCTCCTACTTCGACCGCACGCCCTACGTGGAGCAGGACGAGCGGGGGCGCGCCGTCTACGTCGAGCACCACCGCACCCTCGGCGACCGCGTGCGCGACCTCGTCGCCGCCGGGTTCCGCCTGGTGGACCTGGTGGAGCCGGAGTGGCCCGAGTGGAACCGGCAGGAGTGGGGAGGCTGGTCGCCGCTGCGCGGCCGGCTGATCCCGGGCACCGCGATCTTCGTCTGCGAGCGGGACCGGTGATCCTCATGGCTCCTCGGGGCTCCTCACAGCGTCCTCAGGGCGCTGCGAGGATGGGGGCATGCCCCTGCGGACCGACGCCCTGAGCCGACTTCCCGTACGCACCGTCCTGCCCGCACTGGAGGACGCCCTCGAAACACGCGGGGCGGCCGTGCTGTGCGCCCCGCCGGGCACCGGCAAGACCACCTTGGTGCCGCTCGCCCTGGCCGGGCTCGCCGGTCCGCTGGAGGAGGCCCCGGCGCGGCGCGTGCTGGTCGCCGAACCGCGCCGGATCGCGGTGCGCGCCGCGGCGCGGCGGATGGCCTGGCTGCTGGGCGAATCCGTCGGGGCGAAGGTCGGGTTCACCGTGCGCGGGGAGCGGACGGTGGGGCCCGGGTGCCTGGTGGAGGTGGTGACCACCGGGGTGCTGCTCCAGCGGCTCCAGCGGGACCCGGAACTGCCCGGGGTGGACACGGTGGTGCTGGACGAGTGCCACGAGAGGCATCTGGACGCGGACACCGCCGCCGCCTTCCTGCTGGACGTACGCGCCGCGCTGCGGCCGGAGCTGCGCCTGGTCGCAGCCTCGGCCACCACCGACGCCGACGCCTGGGCCCGGCTGCTGGACGCGCCCGTGGTGGAGGCGCCCGGCGCCTCCCATCCGGTGCGGGTGGTGTGGGCGCCTTTGGCCCGCCCGGTGCGCCCCGCCCACGGCACATGGGTCGACCCGGCTCTGCTGGAGCACGTCGCGGACACGGTGCGCCGGGCCCTGCGGGAGGAGGAGGGCGACGTGCTGTGCTTCCTGCCGGGGACCGGGGAGATCGCCCGGGTGGCCGCCCTGCTGGACGGCGGCGCCGGCGCCGAGGTGCTCCAGGTGCACGGGCGGGCCCCGGCCGCCGTCCAGGACGCGGTACTGGCGGGTCCGGCCGGGCGGCGGCGGGTGGTGCTGGCCACGGCGGTGGCCGAGTCCAGCCTGACGGTGCCGGGGGTGCGGGTGGTGGTGGACGCCGGGCTGTCCCGCGAACCGCGCACCGACCATGCCCGGGGACTGAGCTCGCTGGCGACGGTGCGGGCCTCGCGGGCCTCGGCCCGGCAGCGCGCGGGACGGGCCGGGCGCGAGGCGCCGGGGGTGGTCTACCGCTGCTGGCCGGAGGCCGGGCACGAGCGGCTGCCGCGCTTCCCCTCCCCCGAGATCGCCGTCGCCGACCTCACCGCCTTCGCGCTGCGCGCGGCCTGCTGGGGTGATCCGGACGTGCGCGGGCTGGCACTGCCCGACACGCCCCCGCAGGGCGCGATGGCGGCGGCCCGCGAGGCGCTGCGGGCGATCGGCGCCGTGGACGCACGGGGCCGGGCCACGGAACGCGGGAGGGCGATGGCCTCACTGGGCCTGCACCCCCGGCTGGCGCGCGCCCTGCTGGACGCCGCTCCCCTGGTGGGGGCGCGGCGGGCGGCCGAGGTGGTTGCGCTGCTGAGCGAGGAACCGCCCCGGGAGTACGGCGACGAGGTGGCGGCGGTGTGGCGTGCCGCGCGCCGGGGCCGGGACGCCTACCACGCCCGCTGGCACCGGGAGGCGCGCCGGCTGGAGGGCGCCCTGCCGGGCGGGCCCGGCGGGCAGGGCTCCGCCGAAGCGGCCGACGACGCGGCCGCCGCCCTGGTGGTGGCGCTGGCCTTCCCCGAGCGGGTGGCGCGCTCGCGCGGCGAACGGGCGTACCTGATGGCCTCCGGCACCCGCGCCGAACTCGCACCGGGTTCCGGGCTGCGCGACGCCCCCTGGCTGGCGGTCGCCGTCGCGGACCGGCCCGCGGGGGCCGCCTCCGCGCGGATACGGCTGGCCGCGGCGGTCGACGAGGAGACGGCGCGGGAGGCGGCGGGGGCGCTGTACACGGAGGCCGAGGAGGTCGGCTGGTCCGCCGGGCGGCGCGACGTGGTGGCCCGGCGCGTGGAACGGCTGGGCTCGATCGAGCTGTCCTCCCGTCCCCTGCCGGACCCCGGCCCCGCGGCGGTGCGGGCGGCCCTGCTGGAGGGGCTGCGGCGCGAGGGCGTGGGACTGCTGCGCTGGACGCGGGAGGCCGTGTCCCTGCGGCAGCGGCTGGCCTTCCTCCACCGGGAGCTGGGCGAGCCGTGGCCGGACGTGTCGGACGAGGCGCTGCTGGCGCGGGCGGACGAGTGGCTGGACGGGGTGCTGGGCCCGGCACGGCGGCGGGCCGATCTGGAGCGCGCGGACGCCGGCCGGCTGCTGAACGCGCTGCTGCCCTGGGCCTCGGGGGACGCCGCCCGGCTGGACGAACTGGCGCCGGAGCGGATCGAGGTGCCCTCGGGCTCGCGGATACGGGTGGACTACGGCGGGGAGCGGCCGGTGCTCGCGGTCAAGCTCCAGGAGCTGTTCGGCTGGCAGGAGGCGCCCCGCCTGGCGGACGGCCGGGTGCCGCTGCTGGTTCATCTGCTGTCGCCCGCGGGGCGGCCGGCGGCCGTGACCGCGGATCTGGCGTCGTTCTGGCGCGAGGGCTACCGCTCGGTGCGGGCCGAGCTGCGCGGCCGCTACCCCAGACACCCCTGGCCCGAGGATCCGGCGACCGCCCGGCCGACCGGGCGTACGACCGCCGCGGCACGGAGGGCTTCCGGGCGGGGGAGCTGAGCGGCGGCGGGGCCCGGTCGGCACCGGACCCCGCCGCCGGTTCAGTCCTCCTGGCGGGCCTGGACGGTGGCGCCGGCGGCCGGGGCGGGGGTCTGCTCCCCGCCGCCCTGCTGACCGCTGCCGTCCTCGCCCTCCCCGGGCTCCTCCGGGTCCTCGTCCCCGCAGGGGTCCTGCGGGTCCTCCTCGGACTCCTCCGGGTTCTCCGGGTCCTCCGGGTCCTCGGAGCCCTCCGGTCCACCGGAGTCCTCACCCGGCTGCCCGGCCGGGGCCGGGGAGGGCGAGCCCGCGGGCTCCTCGGCGCTCTCGCCGGGCTCCTCCGAGTCCTCCGGCTCCTCGGGGGCCTCCGGGTCCACCGGGCACTGCGGGTCCTCGCCCGGCTCCTCGGGGTTGTCCGGCTCCTCCCCGGGCTCCTCCGGGTCGTCCGGCTCCTCCGGCGTGTCCGGCTTCTCGGGCTCCTCCGGGTTGTCCGGCTCCTCCGGCGCGTCCGGCTTCTCGGGCTCCTCCCCGGGCTCCCCGGAGTCCCCGGGCGGGACAGGCTTGACCGTACCGCCCTCGGAGACGGGGGGCTTCGGCGAGGGCTTCCTGCTCTTGTCCTTCCCACCGTCGCCACCGCCGTCGCCGCCCTTGCGGCCGTCGGCCTTGTCGCCCGGACGCCCGGTGGAGTCGCCGGCGGGCTCGCCGCCCGGCCGCGCGGGCTTCGACTCGTTGCCCGCGCCGGGGCTGTCGGGCAGCGTTCCCTCGCCGTCGGGCACCTCGTGGACGCCCTTGCGGTAGAAGTCCAGCCAGGACAGCACCGTCCGCAGGTACTCCCGCGACTGGTTGTAGCTGAGGATGGCCCGTTCCAGATCGGCCGGGTCCGACAGGTTCCTGCCGCCCGCGCACAGGTAGCGCCCGGCGGCGAGGGCGGCGTCGTAGATGTTGTTCGGGTCCTTGCGTCCGTCGCCGTTGCCGTCCGCACCCCAGCCGGCCCAGGTGGACGGGATGAACTGCATCGGCCCGACGGCCCGGTCGTAGCGGGTGTCGCCGTCGTACGCGCCGCCGTCGGTGTCCGAGATGTGTGCGAAACCCACGCCGTTGAGCGCGGGCCCCAGGATCGGCCTGTGGGTGGTGCCCTGGGCGTCCACGGCTCCGCCGCGCGCCTGCCCGGACTCCACCTTGCCTATCGCGGCCAGGAGTTGCCAGGGAAGGTTGCAGCCGGGCCGCTCCTCGCCCAGGGTCCGCTCCGCCCTCTTGTAGGCGGCCAGAACGGTGGCGGGTATGCCGGACTCGGCGGGACCGGTGACATCCGGCAGGTCACTGGAGGATCCCGGCTTGTCCGGCTTGACCAGCGGAGGAAACTCCGTGTGGTAGGGGGAGTTGCCGTCCGCGGGAAGGTCGGGGGACTCCGGGGAGCCGGCCGCCTCCCTGCCGCCGGGCTGCACCAGTTCCAGGCCGGGCCCCTGGGACGCGGTGAGCGCGGCCATCGCCGCCGCCACCACCGCGGTGCTGGTAACGCCCCTTCGGACCCTGCCCACGAGCCGCCGAGCCGCCATCTGCCAGACCCTCCACGCTGTTGTCACGCGCTGCCGCGCCGCTCCTGTCGGATACGGCGCCCCTCAGACGCTCCGTACGGTTGTGCACGCCCTGTGCGTGTCCGGTTCGCCCGGCACCCGCCGTATGTCCGCGCTCCGGCCGCACCGCCTCTCCACGAGGGGTAACGAGCGGGACACTACGGCAAGTTCGGCACCCGATCCACCACACCCGAAGAGGACGCGGCAACGCACACGGCCGTTCCACCGGATGTTCACCGCCGTGTGCCGTCCGGGCCGCCGTCCGGCCCCCCGGGCGGCACACGGCCTTCCGCGCGACCGCCTCAGTGGGCGGCGTCCTCCCAGTTCTCGCCGGAGCCCACGGAGACGTCCAGCGGCGCCCTCAGGTGGACGGCGCCGGACATCTCCCGGCGCACCAGCTCCTCTACCGCCTCCCGCTCGCCCGGGGCGATCTCCAGCACGATCTCGTCGTGCACCTGGAGCAGCATGCGCGAGCGCAGCTCCGCCTCGCCCAGCGCCCGGTCCACCTTCAGCATCGCGATCTTCACGATGTCCGCGGCGGTGCCCTGGATCGGGGCGTTGAGCGCCATCCGCTCGGCCATCTCGCGGCGCTGGCGGTTGTCGCTGTTGAGGTCGGGCAGGTAGCGGCGGCGGCCCAGGATGGTGTGGGTGTAGCCGGTGGCCCGGGCGTCCTCCACCACCCGGTGCAGGTAGTCGCGCACCCCGCCGAAGCGCTCGAAGTAGGCGTCCATCAGCCTGCGCGCCTCGTCGGCGGTGATGCCGAGCTGCTGCGACAGGCCGAAGGCCGACAGCCCGTAGGCCAGCCCGTACGACATGGCCTTGATCTTGCGGCGCATCTCCGGGTCCACCCGGTCCTTGGGGACCTCGAAGACCTGGGAGGCGGCGGTGGTGTGCAGGTCCTCGCCGGAGGTGAACGCCTCGATCAGGCCCTCGTCCTCCGACAGGTGCGCCATCACCCGCAGCTCGATCTGGCTGTAGTCGGCCGTCAGCAGCGACTCGTACCCCTGGCCGACCACGAAGCCCCGTCGGATGGCCCGGCCCTCGTCGGTGCGCACCGGGATGTTCTGCAGATTGGGGTCGGTCGAGGACAGCCGGCCGGTGGCCGCGACCGTCTGGTTGAACGTGGTGTGGATGCGTCCGTCGGCGGCGATCGTCTTGATCAGGCCCTCGACGGTGGTGCGCAGTTTGGACTGCTCGCGGTAGCGCAGCATGATCACCGGCAGCTCGTGCTCGGTCTGCGTCGCCAGCCAGGTCAGCGCGTCGGCGTCCGTGGTGTATCCGGTCTTGGTCCGCTTCGTCTTCGGCAGGCCCAGCTCGCCGAAGAGCACCTCCTGCAGCTGCTTGGGCGAGCCGAGGTTGAACTCGTGGCCCACCGCGGTGTGCGCCTCGCGCACCGCCTGCTGGACGGCCGCGGCGAACTGCTGCTCCATACGGCCCAGCCACTCGCGGTCCGCGGCGATGCCCGCCCGCTCCATCCGCGCCAGCAGGCCCGAGGTCGGCAGCTCGATGTCCTGGAGCAGGCCGGACGCGCCGACCTCCGTCAGCCGCCCGGCCAGCGCCTCGCCCAGGTCCAAGGTGGTGCGGGCCCGGGCCATCAGCGCGTCCGCCTCGGCCTCCTCGTCCGCGCCCAGCGCCAGCTGCCCGCTGCTCTCGGCGGGCCGGGCCGGCTCCCGGCCCAGGAACTCCACCGACAGCGCCTCCAGGGCGAACGAGCGGCGTCCCGGCTGCACCAGATAGGCGGCCAGCGCGGTGTCCATCGTGACGCCGGCGACGCTCCAGCCGTGCTCGGCGAAGACCCGCATCACCGCCTTGGCGTCATGCATGACCTTGGACCGCTCCCCGTCGGCGATCCACTCCGCGAACGCCCGCTCGTCGGCCTCGTCCAGCTGGGCGGGGTCGAACCACACCGCCGGGCCCTGCCCGGTCGCCAGGGCGACCTCGCCGACGCTCCCCGAGCCCAGCTTCCAGCTGTCGACGGTGGCCACGCCCAGCGGACCGGTGCCCGGGGCGGCGTGCTCGGCCAGCCAGGGGGCCAGCTCGCCCGCGCCGGCGACCACCCCGTCGACCTCCACTCCGTCCGCCGGGGCCGCCGCCTCCTGGCCGGCCGCACCCGGGTCGACCGCGTACAGCCGGTCGCGGAAGCCGGTGTTGCGGAACTCCAGCGCGTCCAGCACCACATCCAGCGCCCCCCGGTCGTACGGCGCCCGCGCCAGGTCCGCCGGGCCGGCCGGCAGCTCCACGTCGCACACCAGCGCCGTCAGCCGCCGGTTGAGCCGGACGCTGTCGAGGTGGTCGCGCAGCTTCTCCCCGACCTTGCCCTTGACCTCGTCGGCCCGCTCCAGCAGCTCGGAGAGGGAGCCGAACTGCCTGATCCACTTCGCGGCGGTCTTCTCGCCCACCCCGGGGATGCCGGGCAGGTTGTCCGACGGGTCGCCGCGCAGGGCCGCGAAGTCCGGGTACTGCTCGGGGGTCAGGCCGTACTTCTCCTCCACCTTCCCGGGGGTGAAGCGGGTCAGCTCCGACACTCCCCGCGTGGGGTACAGCACCGTCGTCGCGTCGTTGACCAGCTGGAAGGAGTCGCGGTCGCCGGTGACGATCGAGACGTGGAAGCCCTCGGCCACCGCCTGCGTGGCCAGGGTGGCGATGATGTCGTCCGCCTCGAAGCCGTCCACCGCGAACCGCCGGATGCCCATCGCGTCCAGCAGTTCGCCGATCAGCTCCACCTGTCCCTTGAAGCCGTCCGGGGACTTGGAGCGGTTCGCCTTGTAGTCGGCGAACTCCTTCGTGCGCCAGGTCGTGCGCGACACGTCGAAGGCGACCGCCAGATGGGTGGGGTCCTCGTCGCGCAGCGTGTTCGCCAGCATCGAGGCGAAGCCGTAGATCGCGTTCGTCGGCTGCCCGGTGGTGGTGGAGAAGTTCTCCTCGGGCAACGCGAAGAACGCCCGGTAGGCGAGGGAGTGCCCGTCCAGCAGGAGCAGGCGCCTGTCCTGGGGCGCACGCGATTCGGAGGAGTTCGCTGCGGTCGCTTTCGATGCTTTGTTGGCCACGCCCCGATCCTGCCACGCACCACCGACACCGGATCACGGACCGTCCTGGAGCCACTGTCGCGTCCCGGTGGAGCGTGGCAGGATCTGCGGCCATGAGACGCAGGCCGCCCGCCACCGATCCCGTCCAGGACGCACCCCGGGTCGGCGCCCCGCGCCGGAGCGCCGCCGGGCTGCCGGCCGTCGCCCGCTCCCTGCGCATGGCCGGTGAGCAGATGGGGGTGCGGCGCACCGCGCTGACCCTGCTGAGGGTCAACCAGGAGGACGGCTTCGACTGCCCCGGCTGCGCCTGGCCCGAGCCGGAGCGGCGGCACACCGCGGAGTTCTGCGAGAACGGCGCCAAGGCCGTCGCCGAGGAGGCCACGCTGCGGCGGGTGACCCCCGCCTTCTTCGCCGAGCACCCCGTGTCCGGCCTGGCCGGGCGCTCCGGGTACTGGCTGGGGCAGCAGGGCCGCCTCACCCACCCGATGTACCTGGCCGAGGGCTCCGCCCGCTACGAGCCGATCGGCTGGGACGAGGCCCTCGAGATCGTCGCCGGCGAACTGCGCGCCCTTGACTCGCCCGACGAGGCCGTCTTCTACACCTCCGGCCGTACGAGCAACGAGGCCGCCTTCCTCTACCAGCTCCTGGCCCGCTGCCTGGGCACCAACAACCTGCCCGACTGCTCCAACCTGTGCCACGAGTCCTCCGGCGCCGCGCTGACCGAGACCCTCGGCGTCGGCAAGGGCAGCGTGCTGCTGGAAGACCTCCACCGCGCCGACCTGATCATCGTCGCCGGGCAGAACCCGGGCACCAACCACCCCAGGATGCTCTCCGCGCTGGAGAGGGCCAAGCGGGGCGGCGCGCGGATCATCACCGTCAACCCGCTGCCCGAGGCCGGCCTGGAGCGGTTCGACAACCCCCAGACCCTGCGCGGCCTGGCCGGCTCCGGCACCCCGCTGACCGACCTGTTCCTGCAGATCCGCATCGGCGGCGACCAGGCCCTCTTCCGCGAGCTGTGCCGCCGGGTGCTGGAGGCCGACGGCGGGGTGGACGAGGACTTCGTCCGCGAACACACCCACGGCTACCAGGAGTTCGCCGCCGCGGCCCGCGCCACCGACCCCGCCGACGTACTGCGCGCCACCGGGCTCGCCCCCGCCGACATCGACCGCGCCGCCGAACTGGTGCTGGCCTCGGAGCGCACCGTGGTGTGCTGGGCCATGGGCCTGACCCAGCACCGGCACGCCGTGCCCACCATCCGCGAGATCGTCAACCTCCTGCTGCTGCGCGGCGCCGTCGGCCGCCCCGGCGCCGGGGTCTGCCCGGTGCGCGGCCACAGCAACGTCCAGGGCGATCGCACCATGGGCATCGTCGAGAAGCCCTCCGGCGCCCTGCTGGACGCGCTGGAGGCGGAGTTCGGCGTCCCCATGCCGCGCGAGCACGGCCTGGACGTGGTGAACTCCATCCGCGCCCTGCGCGACGGGCGGGCGAAGGTGTTCTTCGCCCTCGGCGGCAACTTCGTCGCCGCCTCCCCCGACACCGAGGTGACCGAGGCCGCGATGCGGCGGGCCCGGCTGACCGTGCACGTGTCCACCAAGCTCAACCGCTCCCACTGCGTCACCGGCGCCCGCGCCCTGATCCTGCCCGTCCTCGGCCGCACCGAGCGCGACGTACAGGCCTCGGGTGAGCAGTTCGTCACCGTCGAGGACTCCATGGGCGTCGTCCACGCCTCCCGCGGGCGCCTCGCCCCCGCGAGCGAGCACCTGCTGTCCGAGCCCGCCGTCGTCTGCCGGCTGGCCCGTCGCGTCCTGGGCCCCGATCACCCCGTGCCCTGGGAGGAGTTCGAGGCCGACTACGCCGCGATCCGCGACCGCATCGCCCGCACCGTCCCCGGCTTCGCCGACTTCAACGCCCGCGCCGCCCGCCCCGGCGGCTTCACCCTGCCCCACGCCCCGCGCGACGAGCGCCGCTTCCCCACCGCCACCGGAAAGGCCAACTTCACCGCCGCGCCGCTGACCTGGCCGCACCTGCCGCCCGGCCGCCTGCTGCTGCAGACCCTGCGCTCCCACGACCAGTACAACACCACCGTCTACGGCCTCGACGACCGCTACCGCGGCATCAAGGGGGGCCGCCGCGTGGTCCTCGTCCACCCCGGCGACGCCGCCGCGCTCGGCCTGGCGGACGGCTCCTACGCCGACCTCACCAGCGAGTGGGAGGACGGACGCGAGCGCACCGCGCCCGGCTTCCGCGTCGTCCACTACCCCACCGCCCGCGGCTGCGCGGCCGCCTACTTCCCCGAGACCAACGTCCTGGTCCCCCTCGACGCCACCGCCGAGACCAGCAACACCCCCGCCAGCAAGTCCGTGGTGATCCGCCTCACCCCCGCCCCCGGGCCCGCCGGCCCCTCTGATAAGTAAGACGGTGTAGAGCACACCCATCACCCGCCGCACGGCCGTGCCCCGCCGGCCCCGGCACGACGATCGGAGCCACGCGCCCATGGGCGAGCCGACCAGCACCGTCTTCCCCCAGGAGATCCTCGACCAGTGGGCCGGACTCGGCATCGACCTGCCCGCCCTCTTCTCCGCCGGCCGCCTCGGCGAGCGCATGGGACTGGTCATCACCCACGCCGCCCCCGAGAAGGTCGTCGGCACCCTCCCCGTCGAGGGCAACACCCAGCCCTACGGTCTGCTGCACGGCGGTGCCTCCGCCGTCCTGGCCGAGACGCTCGGCTCCGTCGGCGCCATGCTCCACGGCGGCCCCACCAAGCTCGCCGTCGGCGTGGACCTCAACTGCACCCACCACCGCGGGCTGACCTCCGGCACCGTCACCGGCACCGCCACCCCCGTGCACCGCGGCCGGTCCACCACCACCTACGAGATCACCGTCACCGACGAGCGGGACCGCCGCGTGTGCAGCGCCCGGCTCACCTGCCTGCTGCGCGACGCACCCGTCGGCGCATACGGCAACTGACGACCCTCACCGAAAAACCACAGGTCACAGGGTTCTGCTGAGCACAGCCGGTGCGCTTTGATACCGGTCCGGGCCGCCACCGGGGCGGCCAGGGCAGAAAGGGCACCGATCGTGCGGGCCACACGCCTGACATCCCGGAAGCGCGCCGCCGCCACCACCACGGCCGCGGTCGCTCTGGCCATGGCCGCCGCGCTTCCCGCGGCGGCCATCAGCACCTACAACTCCTCCCCCGCCCCGGAGCGGACCGAGGTCGGGGCGCTGGTCGTCACCTACGATCACGACGAGGACCCCGCCACCCCCGACCGCGTCGACTGGTTCTGCTCGGGCACCATGATCGACCGCGACACCTTCCTCACCGCCGCCCACTGCACCACCGACTGGCCGGCCGGCGCCCGCTTCCACGTCTCCCTGGAGCAGGACGTGGAGGCCGCCCTCGACGCGGCCGCGCGGGAGCACCCCGGCGACCCGGCCGCCGTCGCCGCGGCCGTCGCCGTCGAGGGCACCGCGCACAACCACCCGGAGTACCCCGGCCCCGCCACCGACACCCGCGACATCTCCGTCGTGGAGGTCCCCGCCGACCGGATGGCCGGACGCTGGGACTTCACCCCGGCCACCCTGCCCACCGCCGGACGGCTCGACGCCCTGGGCCCCCGGGCACTGGACGGCGCCGGCTTCACCGTCGCCGGCTACGGCACCCAGGAGGCCCAGCGCGGCCCCGGCGGCCACACCCACCCCGGCGGCGGCGTCCGGATGAAGGCCCCCACCTCCTTCAACGCCCTCAACAAGGCGTGGATACGCGTGGCCATGACCGCCCCGCAGGGCAACGGCGGTGCCTGCTACGGCGACTCCGGCGGTCCCAACTTCGCCGAGATCGACGGGGAGCGCCTCCTGGTCGGCACCACCATCACCGGCGACGCCCCCTGCTACGCCACGAACGTCGCCTACCGCCTCGACGCACCCGGCGCCCGCGCCTTCCTCTCCCCCTACACCGACCTGCCCTGACCGGCACACCGTCCCCGGCCGCCTCCGGACCGGGGACGGAAACGGCGGTGCCGCCGTACCCGGTTCAGGGGACCGTCAGGCGCCCTCGCCCAGATAGGCCGCCCGCACCCGCGGGTCGGACAGCAGCCCGGACGCCTCACCCTCCATGGCCACCGCACCGGTCTCCAGCACATAGCCGCGGTCGGCCATCCGGAGCGCCTGCGCGGCGTTCTGCTCCACCAGCAGCACCGTGGTGCCCTGCTCGTTGATCTCCTTGACGATCTCGAAGATCTGCTGAACGATCAGCGGCGCCAGGCCCATCGACGGCTCGTCCAGCAGCAGCACCTCCGGCTTGCCCATCAGGGCGCGGCCGATCGCGAGCATCTGCTGCTCACCGCCCGACAGCGTCCCGCCCAGCTGGCTCTTGCGCTCCCCCAGCCGCGGGAACAGCGTGAACACCCGGTCCATGTCGGCCTTGTCCACCGACTTGAACCGGTACGCCCCCATCTGGAGGTTCTCCCGGACCGTCATCCGCGGGAACACCCCGCGCCCCTCGGGAACATGGCCGATGCCGAACCGGACCAGATCGTGCGACTTGATGCCGTCGATCCGCTCCCCGTGCAGCAGCACCTGCCCCTCGCGCGGCGCGATCATCCCCGACGCCGTCCGCAGCGTGGTGGTCTTGCCCGCGCCGTTGGCGCCGAGCAGCGCGACCACCTCCCCGCGGCGGACCGTCAGATTGACGCCCTTGAGCGCCTCGATGGCGCCGTAGAACACCCGCAGATCGCGCAGCTCCAGCACCACCGGCGCGGCCGGCTCGCCGCCCTGCGGCTCCTTCTTCAGATCCGTGCTGACGCTCACTCGTGCTCCTCGGTGTCCCGCCGCGCTGCCTCGGCCCCGGTCCCGGCCCCGGTCCCGGCACCGGCGTCCTCCTGCGTGCCGGCCTTCCGCCCGGCCGGGCCGGAGGCGTCCTCGGCGACCACCTGGGCCACCGCGGCCTCGTCCTCCTCGGCCACCGCGCCCAGATACGCCTCGATCACCGCCGGGTCCTGCTGCACCTGCGACGGGGACCCCTCGGCGATCTTCTTGCCGAAGTTGAGCACCATCACCCGGTCCGCCACCGACATCACCAGCCGCATGTCGTGCTCGATCAGCAGCACGCTCACACCCAGCTCGGTGTTGATCCGCCGGATCAGCTCCTCCAGCTCCAGCTTCTCCGTCGGGTTGGTGCCCGCCGCCGGCTCGTCCAGCAGCAGCACCTCCGGGTCCGTCGCCAGCGCCCGCGCGATCTCCAGCCGCCGCTGGTCGCCGTAGCTCAGCGACCCCGCCAGCTCGTTCATCTTCCCCAGCAGGCCGACGTACGACAGCACCTCGTGCGCCCGGCGGTCGCTGGCCCGCTCGGCCTTCCGCGCGTTCGGCAGCCCCAGCATGATCGACACCGGGCCGGCCTTCAGCCGCGTCTCCGCCGCGATCTTGACGTTCTCCAGCGCGGTCAGCGCCCCGAACAGCCTGATGTTCTGGAACGTGCGCGCCAGACCCCACTGGCTGACCACATGCGGCTTGGCGCCCAGCAGCGAGTGCTCACCGCCCTTGCGCGGACGGAAGACGATCCGCCCCTCCTGCGGCACGTACGCGCCCGTCAGCGAGTTGAACAGCGACGTCTTGCCCGCGCCGTTGGGCCCGATGACCGCCAGCACCTCACCGCGCCGCATCCGCAGCTCGACGTTGTCCAGACTGGTCAGGCCGCCGAACCGCAGCGTCACGCCCGACGTCTCCAGCACCAGCTCACCGGCGCCGGCCGAACCGCCCGCCGGCCCCTGCTCCTTCTTCACCGTCTCGGTGGTCACGGCTGCCTGCCTTCCGCCGGGCCGGTCGCGTCGGCTCCGCCGATCCCCGCCTCCGCCATCTGCAGCTCACGCTTGCGGCGACGGGAGGGCAGCACGCCCTGCGGCCGGTAGATCATCATGATGACGAGGAGAGCGCCCAGGTACATGTACCGGTCCTTGGGATCCACCCACTCGCGCAGGTACTCCGGCAGCCACACCAGGAACGCGGCACCGAACAGCACCCCGGGGATCGACCCCATGCCGCCGAAGATGACATAGGCCAGCACCAGGATCGACAGCAGGATCGCGAAGTTCTCCGGGTTGAAGTACCCGACCTTGCTCGCGTACGCCACCCCCGCCACACCCGAGGTCGACGCACCGATCGCGAACGCCATCAGCTTGTAGCGCACCGTGGGCACACCCGTGGCCGCCGCGGCCACCTCGTCCTCGCGGATCGCCGTCCACGCCCGGCCCACCTTGGAGTGCTCCAGCCGCAGGAACAGGAAGATGGCCAGCACCACGAAGCCGACCAGCAGCCAGTAGTACGGCATCGGATCCAGCTTCCACTCGTAGGAGAAGAAGCCCAGGTCGACACTGAACCGGTCGACCTTCACACCGCGCGCGCCCTCCGTCACCCCGTCGGCGTTCTTCGCCACCAGGTAGACGATCTCGTGGAAGCCCAGGGTCACGATCGCCAGGTAGTCGCCCCGCAGCCGCAGCGTCGGAGCGCCCAGGATCACCCCCGCCACCAGACAGGTCAGCACCGCGATCGGCAGCACCAGGAAGTTGTTCAGCGCCACCGGAGGCTGGACCGGCAGCGAACCCGTCCAGTACGCCGCGCTGTACGCGCCGATCGCGAAGAACGCGATGAAGCCCAGGTCCAGCAGACCCGCCCAGCCGATCACCACGTTCAGGCCGATCGCCAGCAGCACGAAGATCGCGATCTGGTCCACCAGCACCTGCTGCCAGTACCGCTCGACCCCCAGCGGCCCGAACACCACCAGCGCCAGCACGGCCGTCAGCACGCCCATACGGACCCGCTTGTCGGCCGACCACACCTGCCGGACCCGCTCCAGCGGACCGGCGGAGACCTTCCTCGTCCCCTTCACCGCACGGGAGGTCTGGTCGGCGAGGAACTCCCGCACCGCCCAGACCGCCACCGCGATCACCAGCCAGACCCACAGACCCACACCGGTGAAGTCCTCGCGCAGCGCCAGGAACAGGTCCCGGGTGGTGCCCTCCTCGCCCGTCATCAGCCTGAGCGTCACCGCCAGCGCCAGCAGGGCCCCCAGCCGCCGCCAGCGCGGCTCCTGGTACCAGCGCACCCTCCGCAGCCGGGCCGCCGCCGACAGCGGCGCCGTGGCGCTCTTCGGCGAGTCCTGCCCGGCCCCTTTCGCGGTCGAGGTCTTGATGCTCACGCCGTCCTCCCCACACGCTCGCCGAGAATGCCGGTCGGACGGACCATCAGCACCAGCACCAGCACCACGAAGGCCCCGACGTAACGCCAGTCGTCACCCCACAGGCCCACCGTCATGGTCTCCACCACACCCAGCACCAGGCCGCCCAGCATCGCGCCGCGCACATTGCCGATACCGCCCAGCACCGCCGCCGCGAAGGCCGTGATACCGGGCAGGAAGCCCATCGTGTACCAGACCTGGCTGTTGGTGCCGAACAGGAAGCCGGCCGCACCGCCCAGCAGACCGCCGAGCACGAACGTCCGGGACACCACCTTGTCGATGTCCACGCCCATCAGCGACGCGACCTCCGGGTCCTGCGCCACCGCGCGGATACCCGAACCCATCTTCGTGCGGTTCACCACGTAGTCCAGGCCGACCATCATCGCCACCGCCGACACCAGGATCAGCACCTGCGTGATCGTCAGCTCGGCTCCGAAGACGCTCAGCACCTTCTTGTTCTCGTACATCGACGGCATCGGCAGCGGATTGCGGCCGAACAGCTTGCCCGCCAGGTTGTACAGGAAGAACGAGGCGCCGATCGCGGTGATCAGGAACACCAGGCGCGGCGCGTGATGCCTGCGCAACGGCCGGTACGCCACCCGTTCCAGACCGAAGGCCACCGCACCGCCCAGCGCGGCACCCGCCAGCATGCCGATCAGGACGTAGGCGACCGAGCCCATGCCGGAGGGCGTCGACTCGGGAATCAGGGCGGTCAGGGCCAGCAGGCCCCCGTAACCGCCGAACATGAAGACCTCGCTGTGCGCGAAGTTCAGAAGCTGGAGCACTCCGTACACCAGCGTGTAGCCGATGGCGATGACGGCGTAGAGACTGCCGAGCACCACCCCTAGGACGAGGAAGTCCCAGAACTCACTGAGGGACATCGAACTGTCTTCCTTGTGGGAATGTGCCGCCCGGCCGTGCGTTCAGCACTCGGGGAACGGGCGGCGCGAGGATCACGGAGGCGGGCGCCCGGCACGGGGGCGGCGTCCGCCGGGTGTCACACCGGCCGGCGCGGGAGCGAACCCACCGCGCCGGCCGGCCGGAAGCGTCGGCCGGCTCAGCCGGCCAGCTCGTCGACGCTGCCCTGGTACTCGATGCCCTCGCCCTTGACCTGGTACAGGTAGATGGTCTGGTTGGTGAACTCACCCTTGTCGTCGAAGGAGAACTCCTTCGTCAGACCCTTGTACTTCGCCGCGCGCAGAGCGTCCACCAGCGCCTGGCGCTCGACACCGCCGTCCTCGTGGAGCTTCTTGATCTCCTCGATGATCATCATCGCGGCGTCGTACGACTCGGCCGAGTACGTACCCGGAGCCTGCTTGAACTCCTTTTCGTAGTCCGCGGCGAACTTCTTCGTCGCGTCCTCCTTGGTGGCGTCCGTGCACGGGCAGGTCAGCAGCCAGCCGTCCGAGGCGTCGCCCGCCAGCTGGATGAACTGCGCGTCGTTGGTGCCGTCACCCGACATCGCCACACCGTTGAAGCCCGCCTCCTTGAGCTTCTTGGCGAACGGGCCGGCGTCCTGGTAGTAGCCCGCGTAGATCAGCGCGTCCGGCTTGTTCTTGGTGACGTTCTTCGCCGCGGCGCTGTAGTCCGGGGTCTTCTGCGGCACGCTCTGGCGCACCACCTCGACACCGGCGGCCTTCAGGTCCTTCTCGGCGACGTCCGCCAGGCCTATGCCGTAGTCGGTCTTGTCGTCGACCACCACGACCTTCTCGGCCTTGACCTTGCCCGACAGGTACTTGGCCATCCCGGCGCCCTGGGCGCTGTCGTTGGGCACCGCGCGCAGGAACGTCTCGTAACCCTTGGTCGTCAGGTCCGGGCGCGTCGCCGAGGACGACAGCGCCACCAGGCCCGCGGCCCCGTACACCTCGGCGGCGGTGTCCGCCGGACCCGAGAAGGCCGGACCGATCACCGCGACGACGTCCTCGTCGTCGATCGCCTTCTGCGCGGCCGCCGTCGCCTTGTCCGGCAGGCCCTGGTCGTCGACCGGCACGTACTCGACCTCGAAGCCGAGGTCGCCCCCGGCGTTCGCCTGGTCGATCGCCAGCTTGATGCCGTTCTCCATGTTCTGGCCGAGCTGCACGTTGTCGCCGGAGAGAGGGCCCTGGAAGGCGATCTTGTACGCGTCGCCGCTGCCGCTGTCCCCTCCGCCGCAACCGGTCAGCGCGAGCGCGCCGACGGCCATGGGAATGGCCAGCTTGACGATGGTCTTGTTGAGCACGTGGAACCCCCTGGAGCCTGCTCAGATCACGACGATCGCCGTACCGTTCCGGCGTCGCGGTCCGCACGTACGTACGTGCGGCGTGGCCCGGAATCTATTGCCCCAGAAGCAGACCAGATAGGTGAGAGCGGCAGATGTGATCTCCCTGTGACCTGCGCCATGCGCCGGAAACAGAACACTCCTTACCGAAGAACGGACAGAAAGGGAAAGATCATCAGGGGTCGGACTCGTGAATTCCCGTACCACGGACCGCAAATGCCCGCCACCGCCCCCGCCCGCGACCTCACGCTGCCCGCGCGAGGGTCCCGAACCCCCCGTCCCCCGCCAACACCCCCGGCCGGAACCGGACCGCGCCCGGCGGCCCACCCGTGCGGGACCGCCGGGTGGGCCGCCGGGCGCGGTCCCGCACGGGCGTCACCGCTGCTGCTTCTTCTCCTCCGCGTCCTGGATCACGGCCTCGGCCACCTGCCGCATCGACAGCCGGCGGTCCATCGAGGTCTTCTGGATCCACCGGAACGCGGCCGGCTCGGTCAGCCCGTACTGCGTCTGCAGCACCCCCTTGGCCCGGTCCACCAGCTTCCGCGTCTCCAGCCGCTGCGCGAGGTCGGCGACCTCCCGGCTGAGCACCTTCATCTCGTTGAACCGCGACACCGCCATCTCGATGGCGGGCACCACATCGCTCTTGCTGAACGGCTTCACCAGATACGCCATCGCACCCGCGTCCCGCGCCCGCTCCACCAGCTCGCGCTGCGAGAAGGCGGTCAGCATCAGCACCGGGGCGATCGACTCCTCGGCGATCCTCTCGGCCGCCGAGATCCCGTCGAGCACGGGCATCTTCACATCCATGATCACCAGATCCGGCCGGTGCTCCCGGGCCAGATCGACGGCCCGCTGCCCGTCCCCGGCCTCGCCGACGACGGTGTAGCCCTCCTCCTCCAGCATCTCCTTGAGGTCCAGGCGGATCAGCGCCTCGTCCTCCGCGATGACGACCCGCGTCGTCTCCGGAGGCACATGCGCCCGCTCGCCGGCCGCGCCGGCCGTGCTGTCGGCGCCGCCGTCGGTGCTGATGGGCTCGGGGATGTCCGCGGTGCTCACTGGGCTCCTCGTTTTCCGGCCAGGTGGACCACAAGAGCCTACCTAGTTCCTGTAAGGTGTACCTACGTCGGGAGGCCCCAGCCTTCGATTCATATGGCCCCGGTAGCCCAATTGGCAGCAGGCAATGGATTCAAAACCCATACAGTGTCGGTTCGAATCCGACCCGGGGCACTTTACCTTTACTTCCAAGGTCGCAAGCAAAGCGGGAAAAATTCACTGATCAGAGGGAATGCCCCTCCGATCCTCCCCTGGGGCCAGTCTCTCGTACGCGCTCGCGGGCATCTCCCGGGAGACGGACCGCTTCCGCTGCGGATCCGAGCCGTCCCTTCCCGCCGACCGGCCCGCCTACGCCTACCCGCTCGGCCTCTACCTGGGCGACGGCTGCGTCAGCGCGCACCCCCGGCGCGACGGCCACTATCCCCGGATCGCCTGTGCTGACGCCTGGCCCGGGCTGATCACCGCGTGCGCGGGACGATCACCGCCGTCCTGCCGGACCGGAGCGCCTGCCTCGTACAGGCGCAGGGGCGCGTCATCAACACCTCCGGGGACATCGTGCGCGTCTACGGCGAGACCCTGGACCGGCTGGGAGTCGAGTGGCGGGCCGTACGCCGCCCCACCGGGGCGTACAACGTCTCCGTCGCCCGCCGGGCGTCCGTGGCGCTGATGGACGCGCACATCGGGCCGAAGCGCTGACGGCCGGTACGGGGGAAGCCCCGGCCGCCGCTGGCGCGAGGCGGTGGCCGGGGCTTCCCGGTTCGGGGCGGCCGGTCGGGCCGCACGGGGCCCGTTCAGCGGGCGGGGTGCCCGTCGCCGATGCGGTGGACGCGGACCATGTTGGTGGTGCCGGAGACACCGGGCGGCGAGCCGGCGGTGACGATCACCTTGTCGCCCCTGGCGCAGCGCCCCGTCTCCAGCAGCCGCTCGTCGACCTGCTCCACCATCTCGTCGGTGCTGCGCGCGGTGGGTCCGAGGAAGGTCTCCACGCCCCAGGTGAGGCTGAGCTGGGCGCGGGTGGCCGGGTCGGGGGTGAAGGCGAGGACGGGAATCGGTGAGCGGTAGCGGGACAGGCGGCGGGCGGTGTCGCCGGACTGGGTGAGGGCGACGAGGAACTCCGCGCCGAGGAAGTCGCCCATCTCGGCCGCGGCGCGGGCCACGGCGCCGCCCTGGGTACGGGGTTTGGCGCTCTCGGCGAGCGGACGCAGGCCCTGGGAGAGCATGTCCTCCTCGGCGGCGGCGACGATGCGGCCCATGGTCCTGACCGTCTCGACCGGATGGTTGCCGACGCTGGTCTCGCCGGAGAGCATCACGGCGTCGGTGCCGTCCATGACGGCGTTGGCGACGTCGGAGGCCTCGGCGCGGGTGGGCCGGGAGGAGTCGATCATCGAGTCGAGCATCTGGGTGGCGACGATGACCGGTTTGGCGTTGCGCCGGGCGAGGGCGACGGCGCGTTTCTGTACCAGGGGGACGGCTTCCAGAGGCATCTCGACACCGAGGTCGCCGCGGGCGACCATGAGGCCGTCGAAGGCGTCGACGATCTCGGGGAGGTTCTCCACCGCCTGGGGTTTCTCGATCTTGGCGATGACGGGGAGGTGGCGGTCCTCCTCCTTCATGACGCGGTGGACGTCGGCGATGTCGCGCGCGCTGCGGACGAAGGAGAGGGCTATGAGGTCCACGCCGGTGCGCAGGGCCCAGCGCAGGTCGTCGATGTCCTTGTCGGAGAGGGCGGGCACGGAGACGGCGACGCCGGGGAGGTTGAGGCCCTTGTGGTCGGAGACCATGCCGCCTTCGGTGACCTCGGTGCGGATGCGGGGGCCGTCGACGGCGGTGACCCTGAGGGCGACGCGGCCGTCGTCGACGAGGACGAGTTCGCCGGGTGTGACGTCGTCGGCGAGTCCTTCGTAGGTGGTGCCGCACTGTTCGCGGTCGCCCTCGACGTCCTCGGTGGTGATGGTGAACTCGTCACCGCGTTCGAGAAGTACGGGGCCTTCGCGGAATCGTCCGAGCCGGATCTTCGGGCCCTGAAGGTCGGCGAGGATGCCGACGCTGCGGCCGGTCTCCTCGGAGGCGCGGCGCACGCGGTGGTAGCGCTCCTCGTGCTCGCTGTGGGCGCCGTGGCTGAGGTTGAGGCGGGCGATGTCCATTCCGGCTTCGACGAGTGCTTTGATCTGCTCGTACGAGTCGGTGGCGGGGCCCAGTGTGCAGACGATTTTCGCGCGGCGCATGTCAGCGAGCCTATGACTTACCCGCGGGTAGGGAACTGTGGGGAGGGAACTGTTCAACGGCCGTTCCATATAGGGCCGTTAACAACTTGTGAAATGGGCGCGAGCTTGCTCGGATGAGCATTTCCGTTTTCCGCGGCGGCATATGACGGCGTGCGCGGGCCTGCGCTCGGGCCGCCGCCCGCGCCCGCTCCCGCCTGTTATCGTCTGGTCACACAGTGCATCGACCGACTCGGGGGAGGGCGTGTGTCGTTCGACGAGGAGTGGGCCGCTCTGGTGGCGAGGGCCTCGGAGGGGGGTGGCACCGGGACGCGGCTGAACGAGGCGGCCGGCCCGGGTGGCGGCGGGGGTGGCGGGCATGATCTGTCGGCCGCCCAGGACGAGTTGGGGGCCATCGGGCACGACGCCTACATGCTGTTCGGGCGGTTGCGGAAGGACGGTGACCTCGCCCGCGAGTCCAGCGACGGCGCCGCCACCGCTCTGAAGAACGCCAACCTCGCACTGGGCGAGGAACTCGCCCTCACCGTCGGGGTGTGGGACTCCCAGCTCAGGACGTTGCTGCAGTCCTGTGCGCACATCTCCAACCACCTCGACTACAGCGCGAAGTCCTACACCAAGCAGGACAAGGAGATCGAGGCGCAGATGCGGCACCGCGACGGCTCGGCCATGTCGGTGTCGGAGATCGAGCGCTACTACGAGTAAGCACGGGGAACGGGGAAACGGCACCATGGCCAAGTTGACCTTCACCGATCTGTACGGGGTCTCCTTCTCCGGCCTGTCGGATGCGGTCTCGGACTGGAATTCGGTGGTCACCAAGCTGGGGGAGCTGGCGGACGAGGCCCGCACCGGTATGGCCGCCAAAGCCGAGAAGGCCGACTGGAAGGGCGAGAACGCCACCGTCACCAAGCCGTTCGTCCGCAAGACGGCCAAGGAGTTCGACGACGCGGAGGCCCAGGCCAGGAGCATCAGGAACATTCTCAGGGACGCGCACACGGATCTGAAGTCCGTCCAGGCCGACCTGATCAAGGAGGTCGAGGGAGGCCGTGAGCAGGGCATCCGGGTGAGGGACAACGGCGACGGGACGGTGGGGTTCTCCCTCGACCGCCAGCCGGACAACAGCGCCCCCTCCGAGGAGCAGCGCCGGGCCGGCAGGGACCTGGCGGACCGGATCGACCGGCTGATCGCGCGGGCCGAGGAGATCGACGGTCTGGCGGCGCGGGCGCTGAAGAGGGTCCACGGCGGCGATTCCCACGACTTCGGGCACGTCCAGTACAGCTCCCTGGACGAGGTCGAGGCCGAGCGCGCCGTGGAGCTGGCGAAGCTGGGCCCGGACATGTCGGATGCCCAGTACCGCGAGTTCAACGGTCTGGTGGGCGCGAACGCCGAGGACCCGGAGTTCTCCACGGCCTTCTACAAGGGGCTGGGCGGCCCCGAGGAGGTCCTGCGGTTCTACGCCCGGATGTCGATCGACGGCACCCTGGGGGACGGGGAGGAGAACGAGGAGCGGCTGGGGCTGTCCCGGGATCTCCAGCGGAACATGGGCATCGCGCTGGCCACCGCCACCGACCCGGACAACAAGACGCACCTGCCCGCCAGTTGGGGGGAGGAGTTCCGCAGGCTCGGCACCCGGCAGATCGATCTGGAGCCGGGCCCGTTCGGCCCGCAGCCGTACGGCTACCAGGTTCTCGGCGGGATCATGCGCTACGGGAACTACGACGCGGACTTCCTCACTCCGATCGCGGAGCACATCACCCAGCTCCACCAGGACGAGCCCATGCGGTTCACGTCGAACAGGCCGGCGGGCATGGGCGACGCGGATCTCGGCTACAACCCGTCGGGCAGGGGCGGGGCCGGTTACGACCCGCTGACGAGTGTGCTGGAGGCGCTGGGGCACAGCCCGGAGGCCGCGGAGAGGTTCTTCACGGGTGATCCGACGGTGTACCGGGAGGACGGCACCGCCGACAAGGGCGCCAAGCTGGGTTACCAGTACTTCGACGAGTTCCTCAAGGAGGACTTCGTGTGGCCGCCGGACAGCCTGGCGAAGCCGGGCGCGCCCGGATCGGAGGATGTTCTCGAGCACGGGCCGAACGCGCTGGGGCACGCGCTGGAGGCGGCGGCGACCGGGCGCGCGTACGACAGCCAGTCGACGGATCCGATCGAGCACACCTCCGAGCGTGCGGAGTTCACCGAGCGCCTGGTGGCGCACTTCGGCGAGCACCCCGAGCTGATCCGCCACAACGAGAACCTGAAGGACGAGAAGTTCGAGGATCTTAAGTCCGGACCGCTCCATGTGCTGCGGGACAGCCTGGGCAACATCACGGCGGAGTACATCGGCGACTTCCAGCGGTCGATGTACGGGGACTCCCCGGCATCGGACAGTTTCCCGGTCAACGGTGTACCGGCGGTCTTCGACAACACCAGCCACGTGGTGACCTTCCTCGGCGAGGTGGGTCAGAACCCGGACGCGTACGCCACGATCACCAGCGCTCAGCAGTCGTACACGACGCTGATGGTGGACAGGGTCTTCGATGAGTTTTCCAGCGAGCAGGAAAAACCGGAGGAAGAAAGATCAAAGGTCTCCCTGGAGCAGAGGGTGAGCAGCGCGGTCGCTCCCGGCGCCGTGATGGCGGGCATCATGAGCGATGCCCGTGCCGACGCCGTTCATGACTACAACACCGCGGCCGCCAAGGACTTCAACGAGGCCGCGGGCGACAAGGGCAAGTGGGCCACCCGCACCGTTGAACTGGGCACTTCCCTCATCCCGGAGCGGGTTCCGGTGGTGGGAGAGGTCATCAACTGGCTGGCAGAGGACATCACGGAGAGCGTGGTGAAGAGTGCCGAGAAGGACGCCAACAAAATTGGTGATAACGGCATGCGGGACTACTCCAACGGGCGTGACGCAGCGGTTGATTCCGCCATGGCAGCCGTTGCGCGTGCAGCGCGAGATCACCCGGAAGTAAATGATGCCACTCTTGAAGGTCTAAAGAGGGCAGCTCGCGATCAGACGGGAAGCAGCCACAGCGAAGGGGCTAATTTGAGATCTTCCGGTGATGCATCGTGAACATATCATCCCTCCGAGCCGTTGGCGTTGTCTCTGCCGCGACTGCGGTCATGTGTTTGTCGATAACAGCTTGCGAAGAAGAGCGGAAGAGTCGCGAATACAAGATTCCCGAAATGCTGTGTGACGTAGACGTAAGGCCGGACAAGCTAGCACCTTTCTTGCCGCCAGGGGAGGAGATTGAACTGAACGAGGAGGGCGACGAAGACTTCAGGAAGGTGTGCAGCGCTTCGGTAGACGGAGAAGTAGCCTTCGAGGTGAAGCGGGAGTGGTGGGAGGATGGGTGGTCGACCAGGCGCTTCGCCACCGTCCATGCCTACGTGAAGCCCGACCATCAGACGGCCGATGAAAAATATGTGTATTCAAAGGACAGTGGCCTCAGCGTGATGCGCTGTTCCCCCAAAAGAGACAATCAAGATCTTTTCATCGTGGTCAAGTCAAGCGAGAACACGGCCGACGAAGAGGCCATGCTTGAGTTCCTTATCGAGTACCGCGAAGTTCTGATGAAACGCACTCCTTGCGATGAGGTGGAGTGAAACAGGGCTGTTGCGGGTGGGGCCGCCTGGCTGCGGCCCCACCCGGCCGAACCCGTCAGTGCGCCGCGCGTACGCGCAACGCGCGGGCGAGGTCGTCGAGTTCGTCGGCGAGGGAGCGGTGCAGGGCGGGGGTGAGGGAGTCGTCGGCCAGGCACCGCTGCCCCAGGTCCAGGGTGCCGGGGTCGGTGAAGGGGCGGGGGAAGCCGTGCCGTCCCAGTGCCTGGGCGATGGCGGGGCCGCGGCGGGCGGCGAGGGCGGGGGCCTGGTCGAAGTAGCGGGGGACGTAGTCGCGCAGCAGGTCCTGCTGCTCTGCGTGCCAGAAGCCCTGGAAGGTGGCTTTGAGCAGGTAGTTGGAGAGGGTGTCGGCCTCGTCGAACACCGCCTGCCAGGCGGCTTCCTTGGCTGCGGGGTCGGGCAGGGCCGCGCGGCAGCGTGCGGCTCCCTCGGTGCCGGTGGCGCTGGGGTCGGCGTCGTGGGCGGCGCCGATGTCGGAGGTGTTCACGGCGCCGAGAACGGCGAGGCGGTGCAGGAGCCGCCAGCGCAGTTCGTGGTCGAGGGGGTGTCCGCCGGGGAGGGTGCCGGTGGTCCACCAGTGGTGGAGGTCGCGGGGGGTGGTGGCGCTGTCGATGGCGGCGCGTACGGCGGTCAGTCGGACTCCCCCGTCGCGTCCGCCGCCGGCCGGTCCGTGCTCCAGCAGGGCGCGGGCGAGGTCGGTGAGGGTCTCCAGGGCGGCGGTGCGCTGCTCCGGCGGCAGGTAGCGGTCGGCGATCTCGTGGCGGGCGAAGTCCAGGACGCCGGCGACGACGGCGTCGTCCTTCTCGTGGGGCAGGTGGGCGCGTGCGGTGTCCAGGTAGTCGGCGGGCGGCAGCCGGCCGTCACGGACCATGTCGCGGGCGGCGTTCCAGACGGTGGCGCGGGTGAGCGGGTCGGGCAGGTGGGTCAGGGCGCGCCGCACGGTACGCCAGGAGTCGGCGTCCAGGCGGACCTTGGCGTAGGTGAGGTCGCGGTCGTTGAGGAGGACGAGGTCGGGGCGGGGGCCGTCGGCGGTGAGGGTGTGGCCGCTGTCGGCGGGAATGTCGGCGGTGAGTGGTTCGCGGGGTGTCAGACGGCTCGCCGCTCCGGTGCCGTCGAGGTCGTAGAGGCCGACGGTGAGGCGGTGGGGGCGGTTGCCGGTGTGGGCGGTCTCCAGGTGCCAGTGGCGGCCGTCGGCGGTGATGTGCGGGGTGAGGGTGTCGACGCCGGTGGTGCGCAGCCAGCGGTCGGCCCAGGAGTGGACGTCGCGGCCGGAGGCGCGGGCGAGGGAGTCGAGGAAGTCCGCGAGGGTGGCGTTGCCGAAGCGGTGGCGGGCGAAGTGGTCGTTGATGCCGGCGAGGAATGCCTTCTCGCCGAGCCAGGTGACCAGCTGGCGCAGTGCGGAGGCGCCCTTGGCGTAGGAGATGCCGTCGAAGTTGAGCAGGGCGGTGGCGGTGTCGGGCACCGCCTCGGGTTCGGGGGCGACGGGGTGGGTGGAGGGGCGCTGGTCGGCGTCGTAGCCCCAGGATTTGCGGTCGACGGCGAACTCGGTCCAGGTGCCGGTGAAGCGGGTGGCCTCGGTGATGATCTGGTAGCCCATGTACTCGGCGAAGGACTCGTTGAGCCAGATGTCGTCCCACCAGCGCAGGGTGACCAGGTCGCCGAACCACATGTGGGCCATCTCGTGGGCGATGGTCACGGCACGGTTCTGGAGCTGGGTGTCGGTGACGGCGGAGCGGTGGACGTATTCGTCGCGGAAGGTGACCAGTCCGGGGTTCTCCATGGCGCCGGCGTTGAACTCGGGGACGAAGGCCTGCTCGTAGGAGTCGAAGGGGTATGGCTCGTCGAAGATCTGGTGGTAGCGGTCGAAGCAGGCGCGGGTGATGTCGAGCAGTTCCTGCGCGTCGTCGTCGAGGTGGCTGCCCAGGGACTGGCGTACGTGCAGGCCGAAGGGGATGCCGGCGTGCTCTGTGCGCACCGAGTGCCAGGGGCCGGCGGCCAGTGCCATGAAGTAGGTGCTCAGCGGTGGGGTGGTGGCGCACTCCCAGCGGCCGGGTTCTCCTTCGACGCGGTGGGCGGTGCCGTTGCCGAGGACGGTCCATTCCTCGGGGGCCGTGGCGGTGACGGTGAAGGGGGCCTTGAGGTCGGGCTGGTCGAAGGCGGCGAAGACGCGGGGGGCTTCGGTCTGGAAGCACATGGTGTAGAGGTAGGTGCGGCCGTCGGCGGGGTCGGTGAAGCGGTGCATGCCCTCGCCGGTGCGCGAGTAGGCCATGTCGGCCTCGATGCGCAGTTCGTGTTCGCCCGCGTTCAGGCCGGTCAGCGGCAGGCGCCCGTCGGCGAGGGAGGCGGTGTCGAGTGCGTGTCCGTCGAGGACGGCCCGGTGGAGGGTGTGGGGCCGTACCTCGACGAAGGTGTCGCCCGCTTCGCGGGTGGTGAAGCGGACGGTGGTGGTGGAGCCGAAGGTCTCTTCGCCCCGGGTCAGGTCCAGGTCGACGGTGTAGTGCCGGACGTCGATGAGCCGGGCTCGGCTCCGCGCCTCTTCTCGGGTCAGTGCGGGCATGCCGCTCATGCTGCCGTATCGGCCGTGCGGGCCGCACCGGGTATCCCAGCCGTGCCTTCCGCCGGGTCTTCCGGCCGCAACCTCGTGGCCGAAGCCGTGCGGCCGCCGGCGGTCAGGAGCGGGCGATGGTCTCGTGGTGGCGGATGACCTCGGCGATGATGAAGTTCAGCAGCTTCTCGGCGAAGGCCGGGTCGAGTTTGGCGTTCTCGGCGAGGGAGCGGAGCCGGGCGATCTGCTGGGCCTCGCGGGCGGGGTCGGCGGGGGGCAGTCGGTGTTCGGCCTTGAGGCGGCCGACCTGCTGGGTGCACTTGAACCGCTCGGCGAGCATGTGCACCACGGCGGCGTCGATGTTGTCGATGCTGTCGCGCAGCCGGGTGAGCTCTGCCTGCACCGACGGGTCGATCTCGCTGTTCGTCATGGTCACCGACTCTATGCGTTTCCGGCTTCGCCTCCGTGCCCGTTCCGGTGGGCGGATACGGGCCGCGCGAGCCGCGGCGTGCCGGGGGTGCGGTGCTCCGTGCGGTGCGGCATAGGGTCGGGTCATGAGCCCTTCCATCGCCACCAACACCCGTGTCGGACTCGACGAGCTGCTGGACTTCGTGCGTCCCCGCCACCGGGCGGTGCTGCTGACCCGCCGTGCCGACGGCTCTCCGCAGGGGTCGCCGGTGTCGTGCGGGGTGGACGGCGCGGGGCGGATCGTGGTGTCGACGTATCCCGAGCGCGCCAAGGCGCGCAACGCGCGCCGTGATCCGGCCGTGAGCGTGATCGTGCTGTCGGAGGACTTCGACGGCCCGTGGGTGCAGGTGGACGGCACCGCCGAGGTGCTGGACGTGCCCGAGGCGGTGGAGCCGCTGGTGGAGTACTACCGGGCGATCGCGGGTGAGCATCCGGACTGGGACGAGTACCGCGAGGCGATGGTGCGGCAGGGCAAGTCGCTGCTGCGGATCACTCCGGTGCGCTGGGGTCCGGTGGCCACGGGGGGTTTCCCGGCGCGTCTGGCGGAGGGCGGCTGATCCGTGCTCGGACATGCCGCGGCGCCGGCCCCCGGTCGGGGAGGGGGTCGGCGCCGCGGGGTGTGCCTCCGTGGCGGTGCGGACCGGTCGGCCGGGGTGGCCGGCCGGTCCGCGCCGTACGGACGGTCGGGGTGGGTCAGACGGTCAGTGCGCGGTCGGTCGGCCTGACCGGGGCCGGCAGGGAGCTGGCGCCGGTCAGGTAGCGGTCCACGGCCCTGGCCGCGGAGCGGCCTTCGGCGATGGCCCACACGATCAGGGACTGGCCGCGGCCGGCGTCGCCGGCGACGTAGACGCCGTCCACGCCTGTGGCGTAGTCGGCGTCGCGGGCGACGTTGCCGCGCTGGTCCAGTTCCAGGCCGAACTGCTCGACCAGGCCGTTGTCCTTGTCGATGCCGGTGAAGCCCATGGCCAGGGTGACGAGCTGGGCCGGGATGCGCTTCTCGGTGCCCGGCTTGGGCGTCGGCCTGCCGTCGATGAACTCGACCTCGACCAGGTGCAGGGCCTGGACGTTGCCGTCCTCGTCGCCCTCGAAGTGGGTGGTGGAGACGGAGTAGACCCTCTCGCCGCCTTCTTCGTGGGCGGAGGTGACCTTGTAGAGCATGGGGAAGGTGGGCCAGGGCTGGCCGACCGGGTCGCGCTCGTCGCCTGGCCGGGGCATGATCTCCAGCTGGGTGACGGAGGCCGCGCCCTGGCGGTGGGCGGTGCCGACGCAGTCGGCGCCGGTGTCGCCGCCGCCGATGACGACGACGTGCTTGCCCTCGGCGGTGATCGGCGGGGTGATGTAGTCGCCTTCCTGGACCTTGTTGGCCAGGGGCAGGTACTCCATCGCCTGGTGGACGCCGTTCAGTTCGCGGCCGGGGACGGGCAGGTCGCGGGCGGTGGTGGAGCCGGCTGCGATGACGACGGCGTCGTAGCGCTTGCGCAGGTCGGCGGCGTCGATGTCGCGGCCGACCTCCACTCCGGTGCGGAACTTGGTGCCCTCCGCGCGCATCTGCTCGATGCGGCGGTTGATGTGGCGCTTCTCCATCTTGAACTCGGGGATGCCGTAGCGCAGCAGTCCGCCGACGCGGTCGGCGCGCTCGTAGACGGCGACCGTGTGTCCGGCGCGGGTGAGCTGCTGGGCGGCGGCCAGGCCGGCGGGTCCGGAGCCGATGACGGCGACGGTCTTGCCCGACAGGCGCTCGGGCGGCTGCGGGGTGACGCCGCCGGCCTCCCATGCCTTGTCGATGATGGTGACCTCGACGTTCTTGATGGTCACCGGGGGCTGGTTGATGCCCAGTACGCAGGCGGACTCGCACGGGGCCGGGCACAGCCGCCCGGTGAACTCGGGGAAGTTGTTGGTCGCGTGCAGCCGTTCGCCGGCGGCCTGCCAGTCCCCGCGCCAGGCGTAGTCGTTCCACTCGGGGATGAGGTTGCCCAGCGGGCAGCCGTTGTGGCAGAAGGGGATGCCGCAGTCCATGCACCGGCCGGCCTGCTTGCCGATGATCGGCAGCAGGGAGCCGGGGACGTAGACCTCGTTCCAGTCCTTGACCCGCTCGGGTACGGGGCGGGTCTCGGCGACCTCGCGGTCGGTGTTGAGGAAGCCCTTGGGATCAGCCATTGGTCGCCGCCTCCATCATCTTCTCGTGGGTCTCGGCCTGGGAGAGTCCGGCTCGCTCGGCGGCGTCCTTGGCGGCGAGCACTGCCTTGTAGGTACGGGGGATGATCTTGCTGAAGCGTTCGGCGGCGGTCTCCCAGTCCGCGAGCAGCTTCTCCGCGACGGTGGAGCCGGTCTCCTCGTGGTGGCGGCGCACGGCGTCGTGCAGCCACTGCCGGTCGGTGTCGTCGAGGGGTTCGACGGCCGCGGCGATGTCGGGGTTGACGTTGTCGGCGTCGAGGTCGATGACGTACGCGGTGCCGCCGGACATGCCGGCGCCGAAGTTGCGGCCGGTGCGGCCCAGGACGACGGCCGTGCCGCCGGTCATGTACTCGCAGCCGTGGTCGCCCACGCCCTCGGAGACCACCAGCGCGCCGGAGTTGCGGACGCAGAAGCGTTCGCCGACGCTGCCGCGCAGGAACATCTCGCCGCCGGTGGCGCCGTAGGCGAGGGTGTTGCCCGCGATGGTGGAGTACTCGGCCAGGTGGGAGGCGCCGCGGTCGGGGCGGACGACGACGCGTCCGCCGGAGAGGCCCTTGCCGACGTAGTCGTTGGCGTCGCCCTCCAGGCGGAGGGTGATTCCGCGCGGCAGGAAGGCGCCGAAGGACTGGCCGGCGGAGCCGGTGAAGGTGATGTCGATGGTGTCGTCGGGCAGGCCGGCGCCGCCGAACCTCCTTGTCACCTCGTGGCCGAGCATGGTGCCGACCGTGCGGTTGATGTTGCGGATGGGCACCTGGGCGCGCACCGGGCGGGCGTCCTCGGCGGTGTCGGCCGACAGGGCGTCGGCGGCGAGCTTGATCAGCTGGTTGTCCAGGGCCTTGGCCAGGCCGTGGTCCTGGGGGACGATCTGGTGGCGGGCGGCGCCCTCGGGCAGTTCGGGGACGTGCAGCAGCGGGGCCAGGTCGAGTCCCTGGGCCTTCCAGTGGTCGACCGCGCGGCTGACGTCGAGGACCTCGGCGTGGCCGATGGCCTCGTCCAGGCTGCGGAAGCCGAGTTCGGCCAGGAGCTCGCGGACCTCCTCGGCGATGAACTCGAAGAAGTTCACCACGTGGTCGGCCTTGCCGCTGTAGCGGCTGCGCAGCACCGGGTTCTGGGTGGCGATGCCCACGGGGCAGGTGTCCAGGTGGCACACGCGCATCATCACGCAGCCGGAGACGACCAGCGGGGCGGTGGCGAAGCCGTACTCCTCAGCGCCCAGCAGGGCGGCGATGACCACGTCGCGGCCGGTCTTGAGCTGGCCGTCGGTCTGGACGACGATGCGGTCGCGCAGGCCGTTGAGCAGCAGGGTCTGCTGGGTCTCGGCCAGGCCCAGCTCCCAGGGGCCGCCCGCGTGCTTGAGGGAGGTCAGCGGGGAGGCGCCGGTGCCTCCGTCGTGGCCGGAGATCAGCACGACGTCGGCGTGGGCCTTGGACACGCCCGCCGCGACCGTGCCGACGCCGACCTCGGAGACCAGCTTCACGTGGATGCGGGCGGCGGGGTTGGCGTTCTTCAGGTCGTGGATGAGCTGGGCGAGGTCCTCGATGGAGTAGATGTCGTGGTGCGGCGGCGGGGAGATGAGCCCGACGCCGGGGGTGGAGTGCCGGGTCCTGGCGACCCAGGGGTAGACCTTGTGGCCGGGCAGCTGGCCGCCCTCGCCGGGCTTGGCGCCCTGGGCCATCTTGATCTGGATGTCGTCGGAGTTGACCAGGTACTCGGAGGTGACTCCGAAGCGGCCGGAGGCGACCTGCTTGATCGAGGAGCGGCGGGCCGGGTCGTACAGCCGCTCGGGGTCCTCGCCGCCCTCGCCGGTGTTGGACTTGGCGCCCAGCCGGTTCATGGCGATGGCGAGGGTCTCGTGGGCCTCCTGGGAGATGGAGCCGTAGGACATGGCGCCGGTGGAGAACCGCTTGACGATCTCGGAGACGGGCTCGACCTCCTCGACGGGGATCGAGGGGCGCTCGGACTTCAGGCCGAACAGGCCGCGCAGTGTCATCAGGCGTTCGGACTGCTCGTCCACGCGCCGGGTGTACTGCTTGAAGATGTCGTAGCGGCGGGTGCGGGTGGCGTGCTGGAGGCGGAAGACCGTCTCCGGGTCGAACAGGTGCGGCTCGCCCTCGCGGCGCCACTGGTACTCGCCGCCGATGTCCAGGTTGCGGTGGGCCGGTGCGATGCCGGAGGCCGGGTAGGCCTTGGCGTGGCGGGCGGCGACCTCCTTGGCGACGACGTCCAGGCCGGCGCCGCCGATCTTGGTGGCGGTGCCGTGGAAGTAGGTGTCGACGAAGTCCTGCTCCAGGCCGACGGCCTCGAAGACCTGGGCGCCGCGGTAGGAGGCGACGGTGGAGATGCCCATCTTGGACATGACCTTCAGCACGCCCTTGCCGAGTGCCTTGATCAGGTTGCGGATGGCGGTCTCGGGGTCGGTGTCGCCGGGCAGGAAGGTGCCGGCGCGGACGAGGTCCTCGACGGTCTCCATGGCCAGGTAGGGGTTGACCGCGGCGGCTCCGTAGCCGATGAGCAGGGCGACGTGGTGGACCTCGCGGACGTCTCCGGCCTCGACCAGCAGGCCCACCTGGGTGCGCTGCTTGGTACGGATGAGGTGGTGGTGGACGGCGGAGGTGAGCAGCAGCGACGGGATCGGGGCGTGCTCGGCGTCGCTGTGGCGGTCGGACAGGACGATCAGGCGGGCGCCGTCGGTGATGGCGGCCTCGGCCTCGGCGCAGATCTCGTCGATCCGCTCGGCCAGGGCCGCTCCCCCGCCGCCGACGCGGTAGAGGCCGGAGAGGGTGACGGCCTTCATGCCCGGCATGTCGCCGTCGGCGTTGATGTGGACGAGCTTGGCGAGTTCGTCGTTGTCGATCACCGGGAAGGGCAGGGTGACGCTGCGGCAGGAGGCCGCGGTGGGCTCCAGCAGGTTGCCCTGGGGGCCGAGGGAGGAGATCAGCGAGGTGACCAGTTCCTCGCGGATGGCGTCCAGCGGCGGGTTGGTGACCTGGGCGAACAGCTGGGTGAAGTAGTCGAAGATCAGCCTGGGGCGTGTGGAGAGCGCGGCGATGGGCGAGTCGGTGCCCATCGAGCCGATCGGCTCGGCGCCGGTGCGGGCCATCGGGGCGAGCAGGACGCGCAGCTCCTCCTCGGTGTAGCCGAAGGTCTGCTGGCGGCGGGTGACCGAGGCGTGGGTGTGGACGATGTGCTCGCGCTCGGGCAGGTCCTCGATCTCGATGATCCCGGCCTCGAGCCACTCCTGGTAGGGGTGCTCGGCGGCGAGGGAGGCCTTGATCTCGTCGTCCTCGATGATGCGGTGCTCGGCGGTGTCCACCAGGAACATGCGGCCGGGCTGGAGGCGGCCCTTGCGGACGACCCTGTCCTGGTCGATGTCCAGGACGCCGACCTCGGAGGAGAGGACGACCAGGCCGTCGTCGGTGACCCAGTAGCGTCCCGGGCGCAGTCCGTTGCGGTCCAGGACGGCGCCGACCTGGGTGCCGTCGGTGAAGGTGACGCAGGCCGGTCCGTCCCAGGGCTCCATCATCGTGGAGTGGTACTGGTAGAAGGCGCGGCGGGCGGGGTCCATGGAGGGGTGGTTCTCCCACGCCTCGGGGACCATCATCAGCACCGCGTGGGGCAGGGAGCGGCCGCCGAGGTGGAGCAGTTCCAGGACCTCGTCGAAGGAGGCGGAGTCGGAGGCGTCCGGGGTGCAGACGGGGAAGATCCGCTCCAGGTTCCCGGCGTCCTTGCCGCCGAAGAGGTCGGAGACGAGCTGGGACTCGCGGGCGCGCATCCAGTTGCGGTTGCCGCGGACGGTGTTGATCTCGCCGTTGTGGGCGACGAAGCGGTAGGGGTGGGCCAGCGGCCAGCTGGGGAAGGTGTTGGTGGAGAACCGCGAGTGGACCAGGGCGATGGCGCTGGCGAAGCGGCGGTCGGACAGGTCGGGGAAGAAGGGTTCGAGCTGCCCGGTGGTCAGCATGCCCTTGTAGACGATCGTCCGCGCGGACAGCGACGGGAAGTAGGTGCCGGCCTCGCGTTCGGCGCGCTTGCGCAGTACGAACGCCTTGCGGTCCAGGGCCAGACCGGTGTTCACCCCGTCGGCCACGAACAGCTGGCGGAAGGCGGGCATGGTGGCGCGCGCTCCGCTGCCCAGCAGCTGCGGGGCGACGGGGACCTCGCGCCAGCCCAGGACGTTCAGGCCCTCCTCGGCGGCGATCGTCTCGATGCGTGCGGCGGCCTCGGCGCCGGCGGTCTCACCGGTGGGGAGGAAGGCGATGCCCACGGCGTACGAGCCCGCCTCGGGCAGCTCGAAGCCGGCGGTCTCGCGCAGGAAGGCGTCGGGGACCTGGACCAGGATGCCCGCGCCGTCGCCGGAGTCGGCCTCGGCGCCGGTGGCGCCGCGGTGCTCCAGGTTCCGCAGGACGGTCAGGGCCTGGTCGACCAGCGTGTGGCTCGCCTCACCGGTGAGGGTGGCCACGAAGCCGACGCCGCAGGCGTCGTGCTCGTCGCGCGGGTCGTACATTCCCTGCTTGGCAGGGTAGGCCGTCAGGGGCGCAGCACGCATCGGCTCTCCCGTCGTCATGTGGGGCTTGGTGGCGTCTTCCGGACCGGGTCCGAAGGGCGCCGAGGGACGACGTTGGCCCTCTGCGGAACAAATTTTCGGTGCAGGTTACATGATGAGGTTTCTTCCGGAGGGCGGACACCTCGGTCCATCATGCGGACCTACGATGGGGGTCGAATCGGGCATACGGCGTACATCCGCCGCGTGGATTCGGGTGGCGCCGGCGACACTGCCAGAAGCGCTCGTTGTTCATTCCCAACGGTGACACGGCTGAAACCGGCGGGTAACAGATGAGTGGAGAATTCCGGAGTTGAACAGGTCACAGCCGGACGGGCCGCACCGGACGGGCCGGCCGGGTGCGGGTTCGCGCCGGGCTCACCCCACGGCGACCCCGAACAGGTTACCGAGCCCGTAGGTCACCGCGGCGGCCGCGCCGCCCAGGGCGAGCTGCCGCAGCCCGCTGTACCACCACGGGCGCACGGTGATCCTGGAGACCAGTACACCGCACAGGAACAGGCCCAGCAGCGCCACCAGCACGGCGGGCCACAGGGTGGCGGCGCCCAGCAGGTAGGGCAGCACGGGGATCAGTGCGCCCACCGCGAAGGCGCCGAAGGAGGAGACCGCGGCGACCGTGGGCGAGGGCAGCTCGCCCGGGTCCACGCCCAGCTCCTCGCGCGCGTGGATCTCCAGGGCCTGTTCGGGGTCCCGGGACAGCTGCTCGGCGACCTCCGCCGCCAGCTTGGGTTCCACTCCCCTGCCCACGTACAGCTCGGCCAGCTCCCGCTGCTCGTCCTCGGGGTTGCGGCGAAGTTCGCGGCGCTCCACGTCCAGCTCGGCCAGGACCAGCTCGCGCTGGGAGGCCACCGAGGTGTACTCGCCGGCCGCCATGGAGAAGGCTCCGGCCGCCAGTCCGGCCAGACCGCTGATGATGATCACGGAGCGGTCCACGTTGCCGCCCGCGACACCTGTCATCAGGGCGAGGTTGGAGACCAGCCCGTCCATCGCCCCGAAGACGGCCGGGCGCAGCCAGCCGCCCGTCACGTCACGGTGGGTGTGGTTGTCGCGGTGCGCGGAGTTCGGGGCTCCGGGCCGCAGGGTGATCTCGGCCTCGTCTTTGGCCATCGACGACATCCGCCTGCGCCTCCTGTGTCCCCCGTCCGGTGTCCGACGTCTCGACCGTACGTCCATCTTGGGGTGCGATTCCAGCAAGGCAGGCCGAACTTACCTCGCTGACCTGGGCTTTCGCCGCCGCGCGGAGAAGGCCCAGGTCGCGCCGGAGGGGCGCGGCCCGGGCCTGTGCGGTTCTCCGGCGCGACCGGGGTCAGCCGGCGGCGGAGGCGGACGCGCCGCCGGAGGAGGAAGAGGACTCCGGGGTCTCGGCGGCGGAGGCGGACTCGGCGCGCTCCGGCCCGGCCTCCGGGTCCTTCGCGGTGTTCTTCCCGCCCTCCGCGGGGCCTCCGGCACCGCCGTCGGCGCCGCCGTCGGTGTCATCGCCGGTGCTGTCGTCCGCGCTGCCGCCGGTCTCCCGCGCCACCGGCTCCACCACGTCCTCACGCCCCGGGCGGAGCCTGGCCGAGAGGACGATGTAGGCCACCGCGCCCAGGAAGACCGCGATCGAGGTCCAGTTGTTCAGACGCAGGCCCAGGATCTGGTGGGCCTCGTCGATGCGCAGGTACTCGATCCAGAAACGCCCCGCCGTGTAGGCCGCGACGTACAGGGCGAAGGCGCGGCCGTGGCCGAGGCGGAAGCGGCGGTCGGCCCAGATCACCAGCAGGGCCACGCCCACGCACCACAGTGACTCGTACAGGAAGGTGGGGTGGAAGGTGCCGGTGTCGACGCCGTTGTCGATCTCCACCGCCCACGGCAGGTCCGTGGGGCGCCCGTACAGCTCCTGGTTGAACCAGTTGCCCCAGCGGCCGATGGCCTGGGCGAGCGCGATGCCGGGCGCGATGGCGTCCGCGTAGGCGGGCAACGGGATGCCCCGCCTGCGGCAGGCGATCCAGGCGCCCACCGCGCCCAGCGCGATCGCCCCCCAGATGCCGAGGCCGCCCTCCCAGATCTTGAAGGCGTCGACCCAGTCACGGCCCTCGCCGAAGTAGAGCTGGTAGTCGGTGACGACGTGGTAGAGACGGCCGCCGACCAGGCCGAACGGCACCGCCCACACGGCGATGTCGGCGACCGTGCCGGGCTGCCCGCCCCGGGCGACCCAGCGCTTCCCGCCGAGCCAGACCGCGACGAAGACGCCGAGGATGATGCAGAACGCGTAGCCCCGCAGCGGGATCGGTCCGATGACGATCTCGCCCGACGACGGGCTGGGGATGAAGGCAAGGGTTTCCATGACCCCACGAACGCTACCGTGCCGGGCCCCGGGGAGGCCGCTTCACCCGGCAACGGGTGCGTAACGCGCGTGCGGGTGGTGTGAAGCCCCGCGGCGCGCACGAGAGGCGGTGCGGGGACGGCCCTCGTCCGGCGTGCGCTCCGCCGCCGCTTCCCCCGCGAGGGTGACCGCTCGGCGCGGAAAGGCGACCGTTCGGCGCACGACGGTCTACCGTTCGGCGCGCGTATCCGGCGTTCGCCGCACACCGCGATCAGCTTCTTCACCGCGAGTGTGACGCACCTTACGTTCCCCGCATTCCTTTTCCGCTCCCGTACGTCGTGTCGTATCGCGTCGTGTCGATGAAGGAGGCGGCAGTGTCCGCAGACCGTCTACAACAAACCCTGGACCCCGCCGGGGACGCGGAGGACCGCATGGTGGCCATGCACAGCGATCCGCGTTTCGACCAGCTCAGGCGGAGCCTGATGAGGTTCGTGCTCCCGGTGAGCGTCGGCTTCCTCGTCTGGTACCTGCTGTACGTGCTGATGTCCGCCTACGCCCGTGACGTGATGGCCACGGTCCTGTTCGGCGATGTCAACGTGGCCCTGGTGTTCGGGATCCTCCAGTTCGTCAGCACCTTCGGCATCGCGATCATGTACGCGCGCTACGCCGACCGGAAGGTCGACCCGCTCGCGGACGACCTGCGGGCCGAGCTGACCGGTGCGCCCGCGGCCTCCACCGCCGGCCGGACGGGAGGACGGGCATGACGACCGCCGCTTCCCACGTGCTCCTGGCGGCCGAAGAGGTCAGCTCCAGCAGCCGCACCCTGACCATCCTGGTGTTCGTCGTCATGATCGCCGTGACGCTCGGCGTCACGGTGTGGGCGGGCCGCCAGACGAAGTCCGCGGCCGACTTCCACTCCGGCGGGCGCGAGTTCAGCGGTATGCAGAACGGCTTCGCCATCGGCAGCGACTACATGTCCGCCGCCTCCTTCCTGGGCATCGCGGGCATGATCGCGCTGTTCGGCTACGACGGCTTCCTCTACTCCATCGGCTTCCTCGTCGCCTGGCTGGTGGCCCTGCTGCTGGTCGCCGAGCTGCTGAGGAACTCCGGCCGGTTCACCATGGCGGACGTGCTGTCGTACCGGATGCAGCAGCGCCCGGTGCGCACAGCCGCGGCCGTGTCCACCATCACCGTGTCGATCTTCTACCTGCTGGCCCAGATGGTCGGCGCCGGCGCGGTCGTCGCCCTTCTGCTGGGCATCCAGCCGGGCGAGACGTACCTGGGCATGGACGCCGACACCGCCAAGATCGTGGGCATCGTCGTCGTCGGCATCCTGATGACCCTGTACGTGACCTTCGGCGGCATGAAGGGCACCACCTGGGTGCAGATCATCAAGGCCGGCATGCTGATGGGCGGCACCATCATCCTGGCCGCCCTGGTGATGGCCATCTACGGCTTCGACTTCGGCGAGCTGATGAGCGACGCCGCGAACGCCAGCGGCGCCGGGCAGTCCTTCCTGGAACCGGGGCTGCGGTACGGCGTCGAGGTGCCCGGGGACGCCCTGCAGACGATGTGGAACAAGCTCGACCTGATCAGCCTGGGCATGGCCCTGGTGCTGGGCACCGCGGGCCTGCCGCACATCCTGATCCGCTTCTACACCGTCCCGGACTCCAAGGCCGCCCGTAAGTCCGTCAACTGGGGCATCGGCCTGATCGGCTCGTTCTACCTGATGACCCTGATCCTGGGCTTCGGCGCCGCGGCCCTGGTGGGCAAGGAGGCCATCACCGCCCAGGACGCGGCGGGCAACACCGCCGCGCCGCAGCTGGCCCGGGAGGTCGGTGAGCACTTCGGCGGCGAGTTCTTCGGCTCGGTGATGCTGGCGGTCATCGCGGCCGTCGCCTTCGCGGCGATCCTGTCCACGGTGGCCGGCCTGGTCATCGCCTCCTCCTCGTCCCTGGCGCACGACTTCTACAACAGCGTGGTGCGCAAGGGCCGGGCGTCCGAGCACGAGGAGATCAAGGTCGCCCGCCTGTCGGCCTTCGGCATCGGTGCCGCGTCGATCGTCCTGGCGATCTTCGCCCAGAGCCTCAACGTGGCCTTCCTGGTCGGTCTGGCCTTCGCGATCGCCGCCTCGGCCAACCTGCCGACCCTGCTGCTGAGCCTGTTCTGGAAGCGGTTCAACACCCGGGGCGCGGTCGCCGGCATCTACGGCGGTCTGATCAGCGCGGTGGGTCTGGTGATCTTCTCCCCGGTGTTCTCCGGCACCGAGAAGGCGCTGCTCCCGGGCATCGACATCGCCTGGTTCCCGCTGTCCAACCCGGGCCTGGTGTCCATTCCGCTCGGTCTGCTGTGCGCGATCGTCGGCACGCTGTCCTCGGGCGAGAGCAACCCGCGGCGCTTCGCCGAGCTCCAGGTGCGGGCCCTGACCGGGGCCGGCGCCGAGGGCGCGGCCAGGCACTGACCGCATCCCGGACCGGGCCCGCCCCATCCCCCCGGGGCGGGCCCTTCGGGCCCCCGGTGGCGGGTGCTTCTGTGCCGGCGTGACCCCCCACATCCTGGCGCCGGTCCCGCCACCGGGCCCCACGGGGAGTCCTTCGAAGCAGGTTCGAGGGACTCCCCATCGCCATTTGTCGCGTTATACGGTCGCACTGTGGTCAGAGGATCGTGGAGAGGCGGGCGGGCGGGCCGGGGTGGCCCGGCCGGGTCCGGCCTGCCCGGGACGATCGGCGTCCTGCGGGAGGTGCGGCTGATCGGCGCGGACCTCCAGGACGGTCTGCACGGCAGCCGGGCCCTGGCCGCGGTCCGCCGGATCCGGCGGCTGGTGGGCGCCGAGGCCGTCGTGCTCGCCGATCTCGACGGGCCCGTCGCCCGGCACGGCGCGCTGCCGGAGGGCACCGACCTGGACGCGGTGCTCGCCCAGGTGTACGAGCACGGCACCGTCTTCCGCAAGCCCCCGCTGTGCGCGGCCCCGCTGCTGGTGGCGGACGAGCTGACCGGCTGCCTGGTGGTGGGCGGTTCCGCGGACGGGCGGGCGCTGGACGAGACCGAGGTGGCCGAGGTGGCCGAGCTGGTGTCGCAGGCGCTGGACCACACCGAGCTGCGCAGCGCCCGCGCCCGGATCGCGGCGGCGGACCTGCGCACCCTGCGGGCCCAGATATCCCCGCACTTCGTCCACAACTCCCTGGCCGTCATCGCCGCGCACATCCGCACCGATCCCGGCCGCGCCCGCCGCCTGCTCACCGACTTCGCCGACTACCTGCGCTACAGCTTCTCCACGGCCGGCGACTACGTGACGGTCGCCGACGAGCTCCAGGCCACCCAGACGTACCTGGAGCTGCAGCGCGCCCGGTTCGACGACCGGATGGAGATCACCGTCCGGATGGCTCCGGAGATTCTTCCCGTCGCCATCCCCTTCCTCGTCGTCCAGCCCATAGTGGAAAATGCCGTGCGCCACGGTCTGGAGAAGAAGGCCGGACCCGGGCACATCGGCGTCTCGGGGTTCGGCGAGGGCCCGCTGTGCGTCATCGAGATCGAGGACGACGGCGTGGGCATGGAGCCGGAACTCGCACGGGCGATCCTCGCCGGAGTCGGTCCTCCTGCCAGGAACGTCGGTCTGGCCAACGTGGACCGGCGACTCCGTACCGTGTACGGACCGGAGTACGGCCTCGTCATCGAGACCGCGCCCGGCAACGGCACCAAGGTGACCATCAGGGTGCCGCGATTCATGCGAGGAGTGGTTACCGAATGAGCAGCGCGCCGCGGGCCCTTCAGGTCCTCGTCGTCGAGGACGAGGCGTCCACCCGCGAGGAGCTCGCCGACCTCCTGGCGGACACACCGGAGGTCGGCGAGGTGTACGCCGCCGAGAGCGGCGCCCGGGCGGTGCAGCTGCTGGGCGCGACCGCCTTCGACGCCGTCTTCCTGGACATCTCCATGCCGGGGCTGGACGGCATGGACGTGGCCCGGGTCATCAGCCAGCTCTCGGCGCCGCCCTCCATCGTCTTCGTCACCGCCTCGGAGTCCCACGCCATCGAGGCGTTCGGCATCGGGGCGGTGGACTACCTGCTCAAGCCCGTCCGGCCCGAGCGGCTGGCCGAGTCGGTGGCCCGGATCGGCGCCACCGGGCGGGCGGCGGCGGGCGGCGGCGCGCACGAGGCGGAGGGGCCGCGGGAGGAGCTGGCGGTCGTCCAGATCGACCACGGTCGCCGGACGGTGTTCGTGCGGCGCGACGACGTCCAGTTCGTGGAGGCGCACGGCGACTACATACGGCTGCACACCGGGCAGGGCACGCATCTGATCCGGCTGTCGCTGTCGTATCTGGAGGAGATATGGGCTCCGGCCGGCTTCGTGCGGGTGCACCGCGGCTATCTGGTGGCCGTCGGCTGGGTCCACGACCTGCGGGTCACCAGCTCCTCGGGGCTGGTGGCGTGCACTCCGGCCGGTGACGTGCCGGTCAGCCGCAGGCATGCCCGGAGCCTGAAGGAGCAGTTGCTGGAGGCGGCGCGCAGCGGACGGCTGGGCAGGGCGGCCCGGTGAAGAGCCCGGTCAAGGGCGGCCAGCTCGGCGGCCCGCGCCGGGTGAAGGTCACCAGCCCGCAGACCCGTATCGCCCTGGCCCGCGGGCACCGCCGCCATCCGCAGCTGCTGCCGCTGCCCGCGCCGGCCGACGCCGAGGCCGCCCGCGCCGTGTTCGCCGCGCAGCGCCGCACCGCGCTGCGGACGGTGGCCCTGCTGGGGGCGGTGCTGTTCGGCTCCAGCGGGACGATCGCGGCGCTGCCGGTGCTGGACCGGCTCCATGTGGCGGGCGTGCCGGTGTCGTGGCTGGTGCTGGTGGTGGCCACCTACCCGGTGCTGCTGCTGCTCGCCCTGTGCCATGTGCGCCGTGCCGAGCGCGCGGAGAGCTCCGCGGGCGCGGGCGCGGGTGTGGCCGCGGGCGCGGGCGCGGCCTCGGGCACGGGCGCGGGTGGCGGCCCGTGACCGCCGTGACCGCGATCGGCCTGGTCCTGGCCGCCAGCCTGGCCATCGGCCTGTACGGCGTCCACGCGGCCCGCACCAGCCCGGACTTCCTCGTCGCCTCCCGCCGCATCGCCCCCGGCTGGAACGCCATGGCGATCGCCGGGGAGTACGTGTCGGCCGCCTCGGTGCTCGGTCTGGCCGGGCTGATGCTCAAGGACGGCGTCGGGGCGATGTGGTACGCCGTCGGCTTCACCGCCGGGTACGTCGCGGTGGTGGCGCTGGTGGCCGGGCCGATGCGGCGCTCGGGGGCGTTCACGGTGCCCGACTTCGCCGAGTACCGGCTGGGCTCGCCGGCGATCCGCAAGCTGTGCGGGGTGATCGTGCTGGTGATCATGTGGCTCTATCTGGTGCCGCAGTTCAAGGGCGCCGGTGTGGTCCTGAGCCTGGTCAGCGGCACTCCGTACTGGGTGGGCGTGGTGCTGGCCGGGCTGGTGGTGAGCGCGTCGATCGCGGTGGGCGGCATGCGGTCGGCCACCTACGTCCAGGCGTTCCACTACCTGGTCAAGCTGGCCTTCATCGCCGTGCCGGCGATCTACCTGATCGTGCACGTCGGTGCGGACACGCGCGCCGAGGCGCTGCGGCCGGTCCGGGAGACGGGCCCGGCCGCCGAGGAGTGGACCCGCCCGCTGATCGACATCCAGGGGGCGGGGATGCCGCTGCTGTCCACCTGGTCGGTGCTGCTGGCCACCACGCTGGGGGCCATCGGGCTGCCCCATGTGATCATGCGCTTCCACACCAGCCCCACGGCCCGGGCCGCCCGGCGGGTGGCCGTGCTGGTGATCGGCCTGCTGGGCCTGTTCTACCTGTTCCCGGCCGTCTACGGGCTGCTGGGGCGGGTACTGACCCCGCACCTGGTGCACAGCAACGCCACCGACACCGTCTCCGTCGTCCTGCCCGGGGCGGCCGTGCCGGGGACGCTGGGGAGCGTGCTGACGGCGCTGGTGGCCACCGGCGCGTTCGCCGCGTTCCTGTCCACCTCCTCCGGGCTGCTGCTGGCCCTGGCCGGAGGGCTCTCCCACGATCTGTTCGGCGGCGGGGTGACCAGGCTGCGGCTGGCGGTGGCGGCGGGGGCGCTGGTGGCGGTGCTGCTGTCGCTGCCCGCCGCACACCTGGACATCAACGTGGTGGTCGGCTGGGCGTTCGCGGTGGCGGCCTCCACGTTCTGCCCGCTGCTGGTGCTGGGCATCTGGTGGACGCGGCTGACGGTCGCGGGCGCGGCGGCCGGGCTGGCCACCGGGGTGGTCACGGCGACGGGGGCCGCGGTGCTGTCCGCCCTCACGCAGCCGTCGTCGGCCTGGCTGACCGTGCTGCTGGCCCAGCCCGCCGCCTGGACCGTTCCGCTGGCGTTCCTCACGATGATCGCGGTCTCGCTGCGCGGCGTTCCGGCCGACTGGTCCGAGCGCGCCGTGCTGCGGCTGCACGCCCCCTGACGCGCGCACGGGCTCCGAGGGGGTACGCGAGCGCCCGGGAGGCGCGCGGGCCCGAGGGCGTGCGGCCGTCCGCCGTACGCCCCCGGGCCCGTTTCCGTGCCTTCGGCCCGCTCAGCCGCGGCGCCGTACGCCCTCGGCCAGCTCTCCGGCGAGTTCGCGGACCGCGGCCAGGCCGGCGTCCAAGTCGCCCTCGTGGTCCAGCAGCCGCTTGACGAAGGCCGAGCCGACGATGACGCCGTCCGCGAAGGCGGCCACCTCCGCGGCCTGCCGCGCGTTCGAGACGCCCAGTCCGACGCAGACCGGCAGGTCGGTGGTGGCGCGGGTGCGGCGCACCAGCTCCTGTGCCTCCTGCCCCACCGACTCGCGGGTGCCGGTGACGCCCATCAGGGATGCGGCGTAGACGAAGCCGCTGCCGGCCTCGGTGATCCTCGCCAGCCGCTCGTCACGGCTGCTGGGGGCGACCACGAAGACGGTCGCCAGACCGTGCTGCTCGGCGGCCTTGCGCCACACCTCGGACTCCTCGACCGGCAGGTCGGGCAGGATGCAGCCGGCGCCGCCCGCCTCGGCCAGCTCGGCGGCGAACCGCTCGGCGCCGTAGCGGTCGACGGGGTTCCAGTACGTCATGCACAGCACCGGCGCGCCGGTGGCGGCGTGCGTCTCGCGCACGGTGCGCAGCACGTCCGCGATGCGCACCCCGCCGCGCAGGGCGATGTCGTCGGCGGTCTGGATGACCGGCCCGTCCAGCACCGGGTCGCTGTGCGGCAGTCCGACCTCGACGATGTCGCAGCCGCCCTCCAGCAGGGCGGTGCAGGCGGCGATGCCGCCGTCCACGGTGGGGAAGCCCGCGGGCAGGTAGCCCACCAGGGCGGCCCGCCCCTCGTCCTTCGCCTGTGCCAGGACGCGTCCCAGCAGTTCCGCACGGCCCGCCATCACTCGGCCCCCTTCGCGGTGTCCGCACCGTCGTACAGCCCGAAGTAGCGGGCGGCGGTGTCCATGTCCTTGTCGCCGCGGCCGGAGAGGTTCACCAGCAGCAGCCCCTCCGGCCCCAGCTCGCGGCCGACCTCCAGCGCGCCGGCCAGCGCGTGCGCGCTCTCGATGGCCGGGATGATGCCCTCGGTCTCCGACAGCAGGCGCAGCGCCCGCATCGCCTCGTCGTCGGTGACCGGGCGGTACTCGCCGCGCCCGGTGTCCTTGAGGTAGGAGTGCTCGGGACCGATGCCGGGGTAGTCCAGGCCGGCGGAGATGGAGTACGGCTCGGTGATCTGGCCCTCGTCGTCCTGCAGGACGTAGGAGCGCGAGCCGTGCAGGATGCCCGGCTCGCCGGCCGTGAGGGTGGCCGCGTGCTCGCCGGAGTCCACGCCGTGCCCGGCGGCCTCCAGGCCGATCAGGCGCACGGAGGTGTCGGGGATGAAGGCGTGGAACAGGCCGATGGCGTTGGAGCCGCCGCCGACGCAGGCCAGCGCGGCGTCCGGCAGCCGCCCGGTGCGCTGGAGGATCTGCCGCCGGGCCTCGACGCCGATGACGCGGTGGAAGTCGCGCACCAGGGCCGGGAAGGGGTGGGGGCCGGCGACGGTGCCGAAGAGGTAGTGGGTGCGGTCGACGTTGGCGACCCAGTCGCGGAACGCCTCGTTGATGGCGTCCTTCAGGGTTCGGCTGCCGGATGTGACGGGGACGACCTCGGCGCCCAGCATCCGCATCCGGGCGACGTTGAGCGCCTGGCGCTGGGTGTCGATCTCACCCATGTAGATGGTGCACTCCAGGCCGAACAGGGCGCAGGCGGTCGCGGTGGCGACGCCGTGCTGGCCCGCGCCGGTCTCGGCGATGACGCGGGTCTTGCCCATGCGCCGGGTCAGCAGCGCCTGTCCCAGCACGTTGTTGATCTTGTGTGAGCCGGTGTGGTTGAGGTCCTCGCGCTTGAGGAAGACCCGGGCTCCGCCCGCGTGCTCGGCGAACCGCCGCACCTCGGTCAGCGCGCTGGGCCGGCCGGTGTAGTTGACGAGCAGGTCCTCCAGCTCGGCGGCGAAGGCGGGGTCGGCCTTGGCCTTCTCGTACTCGGCGGCGACCTCGTCCACGGCGGCGACGAGCGCCTCCGGGATGAACTTGCCGCCGAAGGCGCCGAAGTAGCCCTCGGCGGTCGGCACCCGGCCCTCGGGGTCGGGAACGAAGAAGTCGGTGGACATCCGACATGCTCCTTGTCGGGGCGCATGCCCCAGGAAGGGGTGGTCACGTGAGGCGGTGCGCCGCACCGGCCCGAAGGGGCCTGCAGAGCCCCGGAAGAGCGGGTGCGGCGGTGCGGCCGGGCAGGGTGCGCGGCCGACGGTACGGTCCGCGGGCCGCGCGGGAGCCCGTCCGGGCCCGCGGGCCGTCGGCGGCCCGGCGGGCGGCGGGGGCGCCGTTCAGCGCCCGGCCCGGGCAGGCCATCGCCTGCCGTTGACCTGGCCCGGCTCGCAGCCGATGTGGTAGCGCACACGCCGCCCCAGCACCCGGCGCGCGGGCGCGCGGCAGCCGCGGGGGCGGCAGCCGGGGGCGAGGCGGGCGGACAGGGCCATCTCGGTCGTTCCCGCCTCAGTTCCCGTGCCGCAGGGCGGGGTGGGCGCCGGCGGCGACCAGATCGGCCACGGCCGTCCTCGGGTCCTTCCCCGTGACCAGGGACTCGCCGACGAGCACCGCGTCGGCGCCCTCGTTGGCGTAGGCGATCAGGTCGTGCGGGCCTCGTACGCCCGACTCGGCGACCCTCACGACGCCCTCGGGGATCTCGGGGGCGACCCGGGCGAAGGTGCCGCGGTCGACCTCCAGGGTCTTGAGGTTGCGCGCGTTCACGCCGATGACCTTGGCACCGGCGTCCACCGCGCGCTCGGCCTCCTCCTCGTCGTGCACCTCGACCAGCGGGGTCAGCCCGATGGACTCGGCACGCTCCACCAGCGACACCAGCGCCTCCTGGTCGAGCGCGGCGACGATCAGCAGGGCGAGGTCGGCGCCGTGCGCCCGGGCCTCCCACAGCTGGTAGGAGGTGACGATGAAGTCCTTGCGCAGCACGGGGACGTCCACCCGCCCGCGCACCGCCTCCAGGTCGGCCAGCGATCCCCCGAAGCGCCGCTGCTCGGTCAGCACCGAGATGACCGCGGCGCCGCCCGCCTCGTAGTCGGCGGCCAGGGCGGCCGGGTCCGCGATGGCGGCCAGCGCCCCCTTGGAGGGACTGGACCGCTTGACCTCGCAGATGACCTTGACGCCCTCGCCCTTGAGAGCCGCCACGCCGTCGCGCGGGCGCGGCGCACGGGCCGCGCGCTCCTTGAGCTCGTCGAGGCCCACACGCGCCTGCCGCTCGGCGAGGTCGGCGCGGACCCCGTCGATGATCTCGTCGAGCACACTCACGCGAGCGGCCCCCTTCCTGGCTGGCTCGGGCCCCTGCGGCGGGCGCGGGGCTTGTCCGGACACACGGTCACGCAATGCGATGGTATCCGGCCCGGGGCGCGGAATCCGCATCCGGGCGGTCCGGTCCCACATACCGGGCGGTGCGGCCGCGCCGCCGCACGGAGCGGCCGGACACGGAAGCGGCGCGGTGCCGCCCGGCCGGCACCGCGCCGGGGTGGGCCGCCCGGGGCGGCCCCGTCAGGCCTCCACCCGCTCCTTGGACTGGTCCAGGCGGCGGCCGTGGGACTCCTCCGGCTGGCCCATGCCCATCGAGCGCATGACCAGGCCCGCGACGCCGCCGAGGAGGGTGATGGCCACACCGACCCAGAACCACACCGGCTCGGCCAGCACGGTGAAGACCGAGGCGACGCAGAAGCCGATGAACGCGATGATGACGCCGGTCCAGGCGGCAGGGGTGTGTCCGTGGTTGTTGCCCGCCATTGAGTGCTCCTCGTAGGTCCGATCTGGCTCGCTCACCAGCCATTGTGTCAGGACCGGTTTCCGCCGCTCCCGGTGGTGGGGTCCTCTCCGCGGTCCAGGGCCTTCCACAGCTCCTCGGGGCGGTCCGGGTCGGGGGCCGCCCGGCGGCCCGCGGCCGCTGTGGCGCCGCCCGCGCGCTCGTGCCGGCCCGACATCGCGGGCCAGCGGCTCCCGTGGCGCAGCGCCAGCAGCCCGGCGGCCAGCAGCCCGGCGCCGCCCAGGGCGGCGACATAGGGCCACGGGCCGAAGGAGACGGCCTCGACCGCGCCACGGGTCAGCCCGCTGGCCTCGGCCGCCTTCGCCTCCAGCGCGCTCCGGTCGCCCGCGCCCAGGAGGGCGGCGGCGACGGTGCCCGCGCCGCACAGCGCCAGCAGCGCGGCGACCAGCGCGCGGCCGGCTCGGCGTACGGCGAAGACGGCGACCAGCGCGGCGAGGCCGACCAGCGCCAGGGCGCTGGGCAGCCCGGTCACCTCGCCGCCCTCGACCCGGACGGGCACCTCGCCGCGGGCCAGGACGGCCGTGCCCTCGCCCCAGACCCGCCCGGCGGCCACGAGCACCGCGGCGGCGCCCAGCGCGCCGGCGGTCAGCGCGGCGCCCAGCGCACGCCGCGCGCCCGGTGAGGCCCCGGAGCGGGAGGCGGGTTCGGGGGAGGAAGGGGGCGTGTGCGGGGAAATCACTCCACCACGCTACCGCCGAGCCGCCCGGCGGTGTGCACCGCCCTGAGCACCGCCGCGGCCTTGTTGCGGCACTCGGTGTCCTCCGCCGCGGGGTCGGAGTCCGCCACCACCCCGGCGCCCGCCTGGACGTACGCCGTCCCGTCACGCAGCAGCGCGGTGCGGATGGCGATGGCGGTGTCGGCGTCGCCGGCGAAGTCCAGATAGCCCACGCAGCCGCCGTACAGGCCGCGCCGGGTCGGCTCCAGCTCCTCGATGATCTGCATCGCGCGCGGTTTGGGCGCGCCGGAGAGGGTGCCGGCCGGAAAGCAGGCGGTGAGCGCGTCGAAGGCGGTACGGCCCTTCGCCAGCCGCCCGGTGACCGTGGAGACGATGTGCATCACATGGCTGTAGCGCTCCACCGACATGAAGTCCACGACCTCGACGCTGCCCGGCTCGCAGACCCGGCCCAGGTCGTTGCGGCCCAGGTCGACGAGCATCAGGTGCTCGGCGCGCTCCTTGGAGTCGGCCAGCAGCTCCTCGGCCAGGGCCGCGTCCTCCTGCGGGGTCGCCCCGCGCGGGCGGGTCCCGGCGATGGGGTGCATCATCGCGTGCCCGTCCTCGACCTTCACCAGGGCCTCGGGGCTGGAGCCGACGACGTCGAAGCCGTCCAGGCGCAGCAGGTACATGTACGGGCTGGGGTTGGTGGCGCGCAGCACGCGGTAGACGTCCAGCGCGCTCGCCGGGCAGGGCGCCTGGAAGCGCTGCGAGGGCACCACCTGGAACGCCTCGCCCGCGCGGATGCGCTCCTTGATCTCCTCCACCGCCTCCCGGTAGGCCGCCCCGCCCCACAGGGCCGCGTACCCGGGCAGTTCCGGCGCCGGCAGCGGGGCGGCCATGGCGGGCGCGGGCCGGGCCAGGTCGGCGGCCATGGCGTCCAGGCGGCGCACGGCGTCGGCGTGGGCCTGGTCCACTCCGGTGTCGAGGTCGTTGTGGTTGATGGCGTTGGCGATCAGCAGCACCGTGCCGTCGCGGTGGTCCAGGACCGCCAGGTCGGAGGTGAGCATCATGGTCAGCTCGGGCAGCCCCAGGTCGTCGCGGGTGCTGTCGCCGATGCGTTCCAGGCGCCGCACGACGTCGTAGCCCAGGTATCCGACCATGCCGCCGGTGAAGGGCGGCAGGTCGGCGTCGCGGTGCAGGTCGCGGGGGGTGTGCAGGGCCTCGACGGTGGCCCGCAGGACCTCCAGCGGATCCCCGTCGGCGGGGACGCCGACCGGCGGGGCGCCCAGCCAGTGGGCCCGCCCGTCGCGCACGGTGAGGGTGGCAAAGGTGCGCACGCCGACGAAGGAGTAGCGCGACCAGGTGCGTCCGTTCTCGGCCGACTCCAGCAGGAAGGTGCCGGGGCGCTCGGCGGCGAGTTTGCGGTACAGCGCGATGGGGGTGTCGCCGTCGGCCAGCAGGCGCCGGGTGACCGGGATGACGCGGCGGTCCCTGGCCAGCGTGCGGAAGGTCTCCAGGTCCGGGCAGGTGCCGTGGGAGGTGCTCCGGGAAGTGGTCTGGGCGGTCATGCCGGGCTCTCCTCCCGCGCCGTCGCGGGGCCGCCCGGCGGCAGCTCACCGGCGTCGAAGCAGGTGCGGTCCCCGGTGTGGCAGGCGGCGCCCACCTGGTCGACCTTCACCAGCACGGTGTCCCCGTCGCAGTCCAGGGCCACGGACTTCACGTGCTGGACGTGCCCGGAGGTGTCGCCCTTGACCCAGTACTCGCCGCGGCTGCGGCTCCAGTAGGTGCAGCGGCCGGTGGTGAGGGTGCGGTGCAGGGCCTCGTCGTCCATCCAGCCGAGCATCAGCACCTCACCGGTGTCGTACTGCTGGGCGATGGCGGGCACCAGGCCGTCGGCGTTGCGCTTGAGGCGGGCGGCGACGGCGGGGTCGAGTGGGGATCGGGGCATGGGGTCATTGTGCCGCCGCCGCGGCGCCCGCCGCGAACCCCTCCCGAGGACCGGGACGGGCGCGGCCCGCGGATGCGCGCGCCACGGGGCCGCACGGCCCTGTGGCAGTGTTGTGACGCACCCGGGACTTGGCATGTCCGTGCGGTACGGCATCCTTCCGCCATGAGCTATCCACCGCCGCCCAACGGCGCACACAACCCCGGTCCAGGCGGCGGTTTCGGTCCGCCGCAGGGCTTCGGTCCGCCCGAGCAGCCCGGTCCGCCCGCGGGCGGGTACGGCTACCCGGCTCCGGGAGGGCCTCCCGGGCCGCCCGGAGCCCCGGGAGGGCCCGGCGGCTACGGCTACCCCGGTGGCCCCGGCGCGCCCGGCCCCTACCCTCCCCCGCCGGGCGGAGGCGGTGGGGGCAACGGCGGAAAGGTCGCCGCGATCATCATCGCCGCGGTGCTCGTCGCCGGGCTGATCGTCGGGGGCGTGCTGCTGGCCGCCGACGGCGGGGGCGGCGAGGACCGGGCGGAGCCGGACGGCACGCCCAGCGCCTCCGCCTCCGCCGAGCCCTCCCCCACCGCCGAGGCGAGCGACGAGCCGGTGCGGGAGCCGTCCACGGACGCGCCCACGCCCGACGCGATGCCCAGCGACCTCGTGCTGTACGTGGTGCTCGACCCGGGCACCTGCTTCGACCACCCGGCGCTGAGCAGCGATGTCACCGGGGTCGAGGAGCGGCCCTGCGACGGGCCCCACGACGGCGAGGTGATAGCCAACGAGACGATCACCGGCGACTTCGACACCCAGGCGGAGCTGCAGAAGGAGGTCATGTCGCTGTGCAAGGCGGACGTGGAGAAGCGGCTGGCCCGGATGCCGCAGGACAGGACCTACTACTACTACGCCATCTATCCGACGCTGCTGACGTACAACCGCGGTGAGGACCAGATCACCTGCTCCCTGACGCTCAGCAACAAGGTGGACGGCCCGGAGCTGGACGCGCCGCTGCCGGGCTGACCCCGGGCGCGGTGCGTGGCATGGGTCGGCACACGGTCGTAGGGTGGCCGTATGTCGACCCACGCCCGGCGCGAACGCCTTCTGCTCGCCGATCTGTTGGAGACCTACGGACCCGAGGCGCCCACCCTGTGCGAGGGGTGGCGGACCAGGGAGCTGGCGGCTCACGTCGTGGTGCGCGAGCGCCGCGCGGACGCTGCCGGCGGAATACTCGTCAAGGCGCTGCAGCCGCGGCTGGAGCGGGTGCAGCGGGAGTTCGCGGCCAAGCCGTACGAGGAGCTGATCCAGCTCATCCGCACCGGGCCGCCGAAGATGTCGCCCTTCTCCCTCAAGCAGGTCGACGAGGCGGCCAACACCGTGGAGTTCTTCGTCCACGGTGAGGACGTCCGGCGGGCCCGGCCGGACTGGACGCCGCGCGAGGTCGGCCCGGTCCTCGCCGACGCCCTGTGGCGGCGGCTGGAGACCACCGCCCGCGCCTACGGCCGCCGGTGCCCGGTCGGCCTGGTGCTGCGCCGCCCCAACGGCCAGGTGGCGGTGGCCCGCAAGGGCACCCCCGTGGTCACCGTCACCGGCGAGCCCGGTGAGCTGCTCCTCTTCGTCTCCGGCCGGCAGGAGGCGGCGCGGGTGGAGCTGGAGGGCGACGAGAAGTCCGTGGCCCGCGTCCGGGAGGCGAAGCTCGGCCTCTGACGCCTGGAGGCTCTCCCCGCTGTTCAAGCCGACGGTGAACGGCGCGGCGCGGCGGCCGGGCGCGTGCTTGGGTGTGGTCCGTGGAGACCACCCGAGTACTGCCCGGACTGCACATGCTCGCCTTCGCCGTCGGCCAGGCGTATCTGTGGCGCGACCCCGGTTCGCTGACCCTGGTGGACGCCGGGGCCGCCGGTTCCGGGGCCGCCGTCGCCGAGGCCGTCCGGGGACTGGGCCACGTGCCGGGGGACATCGAGCGCATCGTCCTGACCCACTTCCACGAGGACCACGCCGGCGGCGCCGCCGAACTCGCGGAGCTGACCGGCGCGACCGTCATGGCGCACCGGCTGGACGCGCCGTTCGTCCGGGGCGAGGCGCCCGGTCCGCCGCCGGACTTCACCGACGCGCCCGGCTGGGAGCGCGAGCTGTACGAGAACCTGCCCCCGCTGCCCGCGGCCCCGCCTTGCCGGGTGGACCGCGAACTGGCCGACGGCGACGTGATCGGCTTCGGCGGCGGGGCCCGGGTGGTGGCCGCGCCCGGGCACACCGACGGCAGCATCGCGCTCCATCTGCCCGCGCACGGTGTGCTCTTCACGGGGGACGCGATCGCGAACGTGGCGGGCCGCACCATCCTGGGGGTGTTCAACCTCGACCGCGCCCGCGCGCTGGAGTCCTTCCGCCGGCTGGCCGCCCTGGAGACGGAGACCGCCTGCTTCGGGCACGGCGAGCCGATTCCCCGGGAGGCCGGCGCGGCCCTGCGCGGGGCCGCGCGGGCCGCGGGTGACGGCGTCTGAAGCGGACGGGCCGCCCGGCCACCCGGACCGCCGGTCAGCGCACCGGGTGGCCTGCCTCGCGCAGGGCGTTCTTGACCTGCCCGATGCGCAGGTCGCCGAAGTGGAAGACGCTCGCGGCCAGCACCGCGTCCGCGCCCGCCTCCACCGCCGGGGCGAAGTCGGCGAGCTTCCCCGCTCCGCCGGAGGCGATGACGGGGATGGTGACGTGCTTGCGGACGGCGCCGACCATGGCGATGTCGTAGCCGTCCTTGGTGCCGTCGGCGTCCATGGAGTTGAGCAGGATCTCCCCGGCCCCCAGCTCGGCGGCCCGGTGCGCCCATTCCACCGCGTCGATACCGGTGCCGCGCCGGCCGCCGTGCGTGGTGACCTCGAAGCCGGACGGCGTCACCGTCCCCTCCGGGCAGCGGCGGGCGTCCACCGACAGCACCAGCACCTGGCTGCCGAAGCGCTCGGCGATCTCCCGGATCAGTTCCGGGCGGGCGATGGCGGCGGTGTTGACGCCCACCTTGTCGGCGCCCGCGCGCAGCAGCTTGTCCACGTCCTCGGTGGTGCGTACGCCGCCGCCCACCGTCAGCGGGATGAAGACCTGCTCGGCGGTGCGGCGCACCACGTCGTAGGTGGTCTCGCGGTCGCCGGAGGAGGCGGTGATGTCGAGGAAGGTCAGCTCGTCGGCGCCCTCCGCGTCGTACACCTTGGCCATCTCGACCGGGTCGCCGGCGTCGCGCAGGTTCTGGAAGTTGACCCCCTTGACGACCCGGCCGCCGTCCACGTCCAGGCAGGGGATGACTCGTACGGCCAGGGACACTTAGGCGTGCTCCTTCGGTGTGCGGAAGGCTTCGATCTCCACCTCGACCAGTACGCGCGAGTCGACGAAGCCGGAGACGACCACGAGCGTCGCGACGGGACGGACGGAGCCGAACACCTCGCGGTGGGCGCGGCCCACCTCCTCCACGTCGCGCGCGTGGGTTATGTACATGCGGGTGCGGACGACGGAGCGGACGTCCAGGCCGAACGGCTCCAGGGCCGCCACGGCGCGCTCGAAGGCGGTCCGGGCCTGGACGTACGGGTCGCCCTCGCCCTGGATCGTCCCGTCGACCAGGGGCATCGTGCCCGCGACGAGGATCCGGTCGCCGATCTCGACGGCCCGGGCGAAGCCGATGGTCTCCTCCCAGGGACTGTCACCGCGCACGCGCCGGAGCCGCCGGCCGTCCCCGCCCGTCTCCCCGTCTGCGTCGTTCTGCCGTCCCACCGCCGCGGACTCCGTCATCGGGACACTGCCTCCAGGGCCTCTTCCAGGGTGAACGCCTTGGCGTAGAGGGCCTTGCCCACGATGGCTCCCTCGACCCCCTCGGGTACCAGGGTGGCGATCGCGCGCAGGTCGTCAAGGGAGGAGACGCCGCCGGAGGCGACGACCGGGCGGTCGGTGGCGGCGCAGACGTCCTTCAGCAGCTGGAGGTTGGGGCCCTTGAGGGTGCCGTCCTTGGCGATGTCGGTGACGACGTAGCGGGCGCAGCCCTCGGAGTTCAGGCGCTCCAGCGTCTCGTAGAGGTCGCCGCCGTCGCGGGTCCAGCCGCGCCCGCGCAGGGTGGTGCCGCGCACGTCGAGGCCGACGGCGATCCGGTCACCGTGCTCGGCGATCACCTTGGCGACCCACTCGGGGCTCTCCAGCGCGGCGGTGCCCAGGTTCACCCGGGTGCAGCCGGTGGCCAGCGCGGCGGCCAGGGAGGCGTCGTCGCGGATGCCGCCGGAGAGCTCGACCTTGATGTCCATGGTGCGGACGACCTCGGCGATCCGCTCGCGGTTGTCGCCGGTGCCGAACGCGGCGTCCAGGTCCACCAGGTGCAGCCACCGCGCTCCCGCCCGCTGCCAGGCCAGGGCGGCCTCCAGCGGGTCGCCGTAGGAGGTCTCGGTGCCGGACTCGCCGTGGACGAGGCGGACGGCCTGTCCGTCGCGGACGTCGACGGCGGGGAGGAGTTCGAGACGGTGGGTGCTCATCAGCTGGCGGTCCTAAGGTCCTGGGGATCGGTGGTGGCGGGTGGGGCTAGAGGGTGCTGATCCAGTTGGTCAGCAGCCGCGCGCCGGCGTCGCCGGACTTCTCGGGGTGGAACTGGGTGGCCCACAGCGGCCCGTTCTCCACGGCTGCGACGAACCGCTCGCCGTGGGTGGCCCAGGTGACCTTGGGGGCCGCCATGGCGGGGTTGGTGGTCTGGAGCTCCCACTCGTGCACGGCGTAGGAGTGCACGAAGTAGTAGCGGGCGTCGGCGGGCAGGCCCGCGAACAGCCTGGAGTCCCCGGGCGCCTCGACGGTGTTCCAGCCCATGTGCGGTACGACGTCCGCCTTGAGCGGGCCGACCGTGCCGGGCCACTCGTCCAGGCCCTCGGCCTCGACGCCGTGCTCGATGCCCCGGCCGAACAGGATCTGCATGCCGACGCAGATGCCCATCACCGGGCGCCCGCCGGCGAGCCGGCGCTCGACGACCCAGTCTCCGCGGGCCTTGCGCAGACCCGTCATGCAGGCCGCGAAGGCGCCGACGCCGGGCACGAGCAGCCCGTCGGCGTTCATCGCGGTGTCGTAGTCGCCGGTGATCTCCACCTCCGCGCCGGCCCGGGCCAGGGCGCGCTCGGCCGAGCGCACGTTGCCGAAGCCGTAGTCGAAGACGACGACCTTCTTCCTCTCCGTCACGACCACACCTCCAGGCGCAGGATTCCGGCGATCAGGGACAGGGCGGCGCCGATGCCGAGCAGGGTGACGACCCCCCTGGGCATCCCCTGCTTCCAGAAGGAGACGGTGCCGCCGAGCAGGAAGAGTCCCACGAAGATCAGCAGGATGGAGACACCGCTCACGGCTTTCCTCCGTGAGCTTCTCCGCCCGCGCGGCACAGCACGGGCATCAGCCCCGACAGCGGCCCGGCGGCCGCGCGCGCGACGCTCACAGCATCTTCTCCGTGAGCTTCTCCGCCCGCGCGGCACAGCACGGGCATCAGCCCCGACAGCGGCCCGGCGGCCGCGCGCGCGACGCTCACAGGGCCCCCTTGGTGGAGGGGATGCCCGTCTGGCGCGGGTCGATCTCGCTGGCGTAGCGCAGCGCGCGGGCCAGCGCCTTGAACTGGCACTCCACGATGTGGTGCGCGTTGCGTCCGTAGGGGACGTGGACGTGCAGGGCGATCTGCGCCTGGGCGACGAAGGACTCCAGGATGTGCCGGGTCATCGTGGTGTCGTAGCTGCCGATCATCGGCGCCATGTTCTCCGGCTCGCTGTGCACCAGGTACGGCCGCCCCGACAGGTCCACGGTCACCTGGGCGAGGGACTCGTCCAGCGGCACCGAGGCGTTCGCGAAACGGACGATGCCCCGCTTGTCGCCCAGCGCCTGCCGGAAGGCGGCGCCGAGCGCCAGCGAGCTGTCCTCGATGGTGTGGTGGCTGTCGATGTGCAGGTCGCCCTCGGTCTTGACCGTGAGGTCGAACAGCCCGTGGCGGCCGAGCTGGTCGAGCATGTGGTCGTAGAAGCCGACCCCGGTCGACACGTCGACCTTCCCGGTGCCGTCGAGGTCGATCTCGGCGACGACGGAGGTCTCCTTGGTGGTGCGCTCGACGCGACCCACACGGCTCATCGGTTGTTCTCCTTCAGTACTGCGCGTACCGCGTCGAGGAACGCGTCGTTCTCGGCCGGGGTGCCGGCGGTGACCCGCAGCCGGCCCGGCACCCCGTTGTCCCGGACCAGCACGCCCCGCTCCAGCAGCGCCTGCCACACCGCGTGGGCGCCGCCGGGGCCGTCGAAGTTCCCGAACTGCACGAAGTTGGCGTCGGAGTCGGTGACCTCGCAGCCCATCGCCCGCAGCTCGGCCACCAGCCGGTCCCGCTCCTCCTTGAGCTGCCGGACATAACCGAGGAGGGTGTCGGTGTGTTCCAGCGCGGCGAGCGCGGTGGCCTGGGTGACGGCGGACAGGTGGTAGGGCAGGCGCACCAGCTGGACGGCGTCGACGACGGCCGGATGGGCGGCGAGGTATCCCAGCCGCAGTCCGGCGGCGCCGAACGCCTTGGACATGGTGCGCGAGACCACCAGGTTCGGGCGGCCCTCGATCAGCGGCAGCAGCGAGGGCCGGTGACTGAACTCGCCGTACGCCTCGTCGACGATCACCATCGAGGGCCGGGCCGCCTGGGCGGCGTCGTGCAGGGCCAGCACGGTCTCGGCGTCGACGGCCGTGCCGGTGGGGTTGTTGGGCGAGCAGACGAAGACCACGTGCGGCCGGCGCTCGGCGATGACCGCCTTCGCCGCCTCCACGTCGATGCGGAAGTCGTCCTCGCGCGGCCCGGAGATCCAGCCGGTGCCGGTGCCGCGGGCGATCAGGGCGTGCATCGAGTACGAGGGCTCGAAGCCGATCGCGGTGCGCCCCGGTCCGCCGAACGCCTGGAGGAGCTGCTGGAGCACCTCGTTGGAGCCGTTGGCGGCCCAGACGTTCTCCGCGGTGACCTCGTGCCCGGCGGTGCGCGTCAGATAGCGGGCCAGCTCGCCGCGCAGCTCCACCGCGTCGCGGTCGGGGTAGCGGTTGAGTTCACGGGCGGCCTCGGCGACGCGTTCGGCGATGCGTGCCACCAGCGCCTCGGGCAGCGGGTAGGGGTTCTCGTTGGTGTTCAGCCGTACGGGCACGTCCAGCTGCGGCGCCCCGTAGGGGGACTTGCCGCGCAGTTCGTCCCGGATGGGCAGGTCGTCGATGCCGGTCACTTTCCCTCGGGCACCTTCCAGTCGAACCTCGCCCTGAGGGCCGCCCCGTGCGCGGGCAGGTCCTCGGCCTCCGCCAGGGTGACCACGTGGTGGGCCACGTCGGCCAGCGCGTCGCGGGTGTAGTCCACGACGTGGATACCGCGCAGGAAGGACTGCACGGACAGCCCGGAGGAGTGGCAGGCGCAGCCGCCGGTGGGCAGCACGTGGTTGGAGCCGGCGCAGTAGTCGCCCAGTGAGACCGGGGCCCAGGGGCCGACGAAGACCGCGCCCGCGTTGCGGACCCGGGCGGCGACGGAGGCGGCGTTCTCGGTCTGGATCTCCAGGTGCTCGGCGGCGTAGGCGTCCACCACCGCAAGTCCCTGGTCCAGGTCGTCCACCAGGACGGTGGCGGACTGCCGTCCGGCCAGCGCCTCGGCGATCCGCTCGGCGTGCTTGGTGGAGGCCACCTGGGAGGTCAGCTCGGAGTCGACGGCGTCGGCCAGCGCCTCGGAGGGGGTGACCAGGACGGCGGCGGCCAGGGTGTCGTGCTCGGCCTGGCTGATCAGGTCGGCGGCGACGTGGCGGGCGTCGGCGGTGCCGTCGGCGAGGACGGCGATCTCGGTGGGGCCGGCCTCGGAGTCGATGCCGATACGGCCCTTGAGCAGGCGCTTGGCGGCCGCGACCCAGATGTTGCCGGGGCCGGTGACCAGCTGGGCGGGCGCGCACTCCTCGGTGCCGTAGGCGAACATGGCGATCGCCTGGGCACCGCCGGCGGCGTACACCTCCTCGACGCCCAGCAGGGCGCAGGCGGCCAGGATCGTGGGGTGCGGCAGCCCGCCGAACTCCTTCTGCGGCGGGGAGGCGACGGCCAGCGATCCGACCTCGGCCTCCTGCGCGGGCACGACGTTCATCACCACGGAGGACGGGTAGACGGCCCGCCCGCCCGGCACGTACAGGCCCACCCGCTCGACCGGCACCCACCGCTCGGTGACGGTGCCGCCGGGGACGACGCGGACGGTGGAGTCGGTGCGCCGCTGGTCGCGGTGGACGATCCGGGCGCGGCGGATGGACTCCTCCAGCGCCGCCCGCACCGCCGGGTCGAGGTCGGCCAGCGCCTTGTCCAGTGCCTCGGCCGGGACCCGTACGCGCTCCAGCCGCACACCGTCGAAGCGCTCGTTGTACTCGATCACCGCGGCCGTGCCGCGATGGTGCACCGCTTCGCAGATCGGCCGCACCTTCTCCAGGGCGGCCTCGACGTCGAGTTCGGCTCGGGGCAGCAGCTCCCGCTCGACCCCGGCGGCGGCGAGGTCGCGTCCGCGCAGGTCGAGTCGGGTCATGGATACGGATCGAAGCACGTATCCCAGTGTCTCAGACGCGATCCGGTGCCCGGCGCTCCGTATCAGTGCGTGATACGCGGTACGGGTGGGCCTGGAGGGGGCATCCAGATGTCAGTGCTGACCGATAGCGTACTGATCGTCACGCAGTGCCATCTGTGACTTGGGGGACACGTCGTGAGTGATGTTCCGAACAACGGGGATCCGCCGCCCGGGATCCGGCTGACCACCGCCGAGTGGGGCATGTGGCAGGCCTTCCGCAACGGCAGCGAGCACGATCTGCGCTCGGGCGAGGCGGAACTGGACGACCCGAACGGCGACCACGAGTGGGGTCCGCAGCGGACGGTGCGGGCCCGTGTCGTCGCCCTGCTCCTGCTGCACGGTCCACCGCCGCTGCTCGGGCGTGTCGCGTCCCTGCAGCTGACCGGTGTGTACGTGACGGGGCGGCTGGACCTGTCCGGCGGGACGGTCGAGCCGTACTTCGAGTTCCGGCAGTGCCGCTTCGAGCAGGAGGTGCTGCTGCACGAGTGCCGGCTGGTCACCGCCCGCATGATCGACTGCCACATACCCCGGCTGGAGGCCGCCCGGATGAGCACCGAGGGCGATCTCCACCTGCCGCGCTGCACCATTCCCGGCGGCGTCCGGCTCACCGACGCCTCCATAGGCACGGACCTGATGCTCAACGAGATGACGGTCGGCCGCGGGGAGCGCGTGCGGTCGCTGTCCGCCGACGGGATCCAGGTCGCCCAGGACCTCCAGGCCAGCCTGATGCTCGCCCAGGGAGAGGTGAGCCTGCGCGGCGCGGAGATCGGCGGCTCACTGTTCATGTACGGCAGCGTCCTGCGCGGCGGCAACGGGCAGTACGCGCTGTACGCGCCGCAGATGACCGTGGAGCACTTCGCCCACTTCGCCTCCTCCGGGCCGCGCCGGCTGCCGGTCGTCCACGGCACCACTCCGCCGGGCGGCACCTCCTGGCCGCCTCCGGACGAGCACAGCCACATGGTGCGGCGCGTCAAGCGCTTCGAGTGCACCGGCGGGGTGAAGCTGGACGACGGGAAGTTCGGGGACTCGCTGGTGCTGGACGACGCGCGCTTCGTCCTCCAGCGCGACCAGGAGCTGTCGCTGCGCCGCATTCAGACCCCGGAGCTGTGCTTCACGCCCGAGCGGCCGGGCGGCGGCCGGGTGGTGCTCGCGGGGGCGACCGTGGACAACCTGGTGGACAGGGTGGAGAGCTGGCCGGTGGACGAGGGGCTGTGGATGGCCGGGTTCACCTACCAGAACCTGATCCCGCGCGGCCGGTTCACCCTCGCCCAGCGGCTGCGGTGGCTGGAGACGGCGACACCGGAGTACGCCCCGGAGCCGTACGAGCAGCTCGCGGCGGTGATGCGCAACAGCGGGGAGGACGCGGACGCGCGCGCGGTGCTGCTGGCCAAGCAGCGCCGCCGCCGCGAGACCCTGCCGCTGGCCGCCAAACTCTGGGGCCACCTGCAGGACTGGACGGTCGCCTACGGCTACCGGCCGGGCCAGGCCGCCCTGTGGATGGCGGTGCTGTGGGCCTCGGGCACGGTGCTGTTCGCCCGGCGGCCGCCGGCCCCGCTCAAACCGGGGGAGTCGCCGCACTGGAACGCCCCGCTGTACGTCCTGGACCTGCTGCTGCCGGTGATCGACCTGGGCCAGGACAGCCACTGGAAACCCGCGGGGACCTACCAGTGGACGGCCGCGGCGCTGATCATGCTCGGCTGGGTGCTGGCCACCACGGTCGCGGCCGGCGCCACCCGGCTGCTGAGACGCCAGTGAGCGTGCCCGGCCGGCGGGCGCGGCGGACGGGTGGCGGGTGACGGAGGCGCCCCGCGGCGGGGAGGCCGTAGGCTGCGGCTGTGACCACCACGCGCCTACCGATCTTCCCCCTCAACACCGTGCTGTTCCCGGGGCTGGTGCTGCCGCTGAACGTCTTCGAGCAGCGGTACCGCGCCCTGATGCGCGACCTGCTGGAGATCCCCGAGGACGCGCCGCGCCGCTTCGGGGTGGTCGCCATCCGGGACGGCCGCGAGGTCGCCCCCACCTCGGTCGGGATGCCCGATCCCGCGGCGCGGGCCGCCGCCGGGCCGGCCGCGGGCTTCGGCCCCGACCCGATGCGCGCCTTCCACACGGTGGGCTGCGTAGCCGACGCCACGTCCATCCGCGAGCGCTCCGGCGACGGCGGGGAGGCCGGCGAGGAGATGGGCGGCGACGGGGAGCGGGACGGCGGGGACGGGGGCGGCTACGAGGTGCTGGCCACCGGCACCACCCGCTTCCGGCTGCTGTCCGTCGACGCCTCGGGACCGTATCTGGTCGGCGAGGTCGAGGAGCTGGCGGAGGACGGCGGCGAGGGGGCGGGGGCGCTCGCCTCCGGTGTGCTGCGGGCCTTCCGCGCCTACCAGAAGCAGCTGGCCGGCGCGCGGGAGAGGACCCTGGCCGGGAGCCAGGAGCTGCCGGACGAGCCGTCGGTGGTGTCGTATCTGGTGGCCGCCGCCACCGTCCTGGACACCCCGGCCAAGCAGCGGCTCCTGCAGGCTCCGGACACCGCCACGCGGCTGGCCGAGGAACTGAGGATCCTCAGGCGCGAGACGGCGCTGATCGGCAGGCTCCCCTCCGTTCCCGCCGCCGATCTCACCCGCGTGCCGACCAGCCCGAACTGAAAACCCCCCGTTCCCCGGCGCCGCCGGGGAACGGCGACCGCACACCGAACACCGACCGACGCGAGGCACGGCGAGAATGGCCAGGAAGAAGCAGAGGACTAATTCCGGGGGCACCCCGGCGACGGTGGCCGCCACGAAGGCGGGCGTGGACTTCACCCTCCACTCCTACGAGCACGACCCGGCGGCCCCTTCCTACGGGGAGGAGGCCGCCGAGGCGCTCGGGCTCGACCCAGGGCAGGTGTTCAAGACCCTCGTCGCGGACGTCGACGGCGCGCTGACCGTGGCGGTCGTCCCCGTCTCCGGCTCGCTGGACCTCAAGGCCCTGGCCGCGGCGGCCGGCGGCAAGCGGGCCGCGATGGCCGACCCCGCCACGGCCGAGCGCGCCACGGGCTACGTGCGCGGCGGGATCTCCCCGCTGGGCCAGCGCAAGGCCCTGCCGACGGTGGTGGACGCCTCGGCCGAGGGGCACGCCACCGTCTGCGTCTCGGCCGGGCGCCGCGGGCTGGAGATCGAGCTGGCCCCGGCCGATCTGGTGAAGCTCACCGGTGCGGTGACGGCGCCGATCGCCCGGTCCCGTTAGCCGGGCGGCCGCTGCGGCAGCGGGCCGGGGCGGCGAGCGGGGCCGCGCGCCGGACGCCGAGCGGCCTCACGCCCCCGGCCGGTCCTCCGCGCCGTCCGGCGGCGGACCCCACCCGGGGTGGAGCGGACGCGCCGGCTCGGGGTCACGGGGGCCGAACAGGGACGTGAGCGCCAGATGGGCCCCCAGCGCGGCCAGCGGCCACGCCAGCAGCGCCCCCTTGGCGTGGAGTTCCAGCGGGGCGTCGAAGACCCTGCCCTCGCCCACGGCCCCGGCCCGGGCGACCACGTCCTGGTCCGGGCCGAGCTGTACGCCCAGCCACCAGGCCAGCAGCGAGCCGGCCAGCGCGCCGGCCGCCAGGCCGATCACCACGCCGACACCGCCGCGGCGCCGGGCGAGGAAGACCGCGGCCCCGCTCAGCGCGCCGACGCCCAGGGCCAGCAGGACGAACGTGCCGTCGGCGCCGACCGTCTCCTCGCCCTCGGAGTCCTTGAGGTAGACGGCCGTGCCGTCCGAGATCAGCGGAACCCTGGGTGCCAGCCACAGCCACAGCAGCCCGAGCGCCACTCCCAGTACCGCCACGGCCACGGCCACCGCCGCGGCTTCGAGGACCTCCCGTCCGGCCGGGGCGCCGCCGTCCCCGCCTCCGCCGGGGTTCCCGCCGGGGTCCTTGCCGCGCGGGTCGCTCCCCCACGGGTCGTAGGGCGGGGGCGACTGGGACGAGCCGTGGTTCGGGGAGGGAGGCGTCGGTGCGGTCACCCCGCCATCGTGCCAGGTCCGGCCCCCGGCCCGCCGGGCGGTACCGCACACGGCGATCACCCGGCCCGGGCGGCGGCCGGGTGCGGAACCGGAGCGGTCCTCAGCGCACCGCGGCCCGGCGGTACGCCCATGCGGCGGCGGCCAGCGCCGCGGCTCCGACGGCGGCGCACACCCCCAGGTCGAGGACCACCTCGTCCCAGCGCGGCCGGGGCCCGAGGACGGCGGCCAGCGCCTCCACGCCGTATGTCGAGGGCAGCAGGTCCCGCAGCAGCCGGACCGGCTCCGGCAGACCTCCGGCCGGGAGCACGCCCAGCAGCAGGGCCGCCGACATGCCCATCTGCCCGCAGAGCGTGGCCAGTTCCTGGCGGGGCGCGAGCAGGCCGAGGGCCGCGCCGAGTCCGGCGAGCGCCGCGCCGGCCAGCGGCACCACCGCGGCCAGCAGCCACAGCCCGTCCAGCGGAAGTCCGTAGAGCAGGCAGCCGGTCACCGCGGTGACGGCCGTGCCGGGCACCGTGAAGGAGGCGTACGCGCCCGCCGTGCCCAGCACCACCGCGGCGGGCGGCACCGGCAGCGTGGCGTAGTGGTCCAGGCCCCCGGAGGCGCGCAGCTGGCCGAAGTACTGGGCGAGGAGGTTGAGCGCGACGAAGGCGACCACCAGCACGCTGGAGCCGGCCACCACCGCCCGCGCCTCCTCGCCGGGACCGCCGTCGACGACCCCGCGCATCAGGACCATGATCCCGACCGACTGGAAGGTCGCCACGAACAGCAGCGGGATGCGGGCCACCCGCGCCCGGGAGAGCTGGGCCCGGTAGACGGCGCCCAGGGCGGGCCACAGCCTCGCGCCCGGGGCGAGCGGGGCGGCCTTCGCCCCTTGCGCCTCCCCGCCGGTTCCCGCGCTCCCGGCGGCCTCGGCGGCCTCCGCGGCCTCCGCGGCCTCCCGCCGGGTCCTCGCCACGGCCGTGCTCACGCCTTCACCAGACCTTCCGTGTGTCCTCCCAGTGCCAGATAGACGTCCTCCAGGCTCGGCGTGGCGAGGGTGAAGTCGTCCAGCGCTGCGAACGCCGGGCCGCCGGTGACGGCGGCGACCGCCGCACGCGCCTCCTCCGGAGGCAGCCGCAGCGTCCAGCGGCGGCCCGTCTGCGCGGCGTCCGGGCACAGCGCGGCGACCTCGGGGACCTCCAGCGGCGGCCGGTCGCGCCACACCAGCTCCAGCCGTACGTCCTCGCCGACCATGGCCTTCAGTCCGGCGGGGGTGCCGCAGGCCACCGCCCGGCCCCGGTCCATCACCGCGACCCGGTCCAGGACCAGCTCGGCCTCGATGACGTTGTGGGTCACCAGGATCACCGTGGCCCCGCGTTCGGCCCGCCGCCGGTCGACCGCCGCCCACACCGCGCGCCGCGCGACGGGATCCATGCCGGTGGTCGGCTCGTCCAGCACCAGCAGGGGCCGCTCCCCCACCAGCGCCGCCGCCACACAGGCCAGCCGCCGCTGGCCGCCGGAGAGCCGCTTCAGGGGGCGTGAGGCGATCGGGCCGAGCCCCAGCTCCTCCAGGACCTCGCCGCTCTCGCGCCGCGCGGCCGCCGCGTCCAGACCGCGCAGCCGTCCGGTGGTCTCGGCGGCCAGCGCCACGGTCAGCTCGTCCAGCGCGGTGGACTCCTGGCCGAGGTAGGCCAGCAGCCGCGCGGCCCGCCGCGGATGGCGGACCAGATCGTGGCCGAGGACCTCGACGCGCCCGGAGTCGGGGCGCAGCAGCCCGGTGAGCTGCCGCACCAGGGTGGTCTTCCCGGCGCCGTTGGGGCCGAGCAGTCCGAAGACCTCCCCGTGCCGGACGGTCAGGCCGACGTTGTCGCTGGCCCGTACGGCGGGGGTGGCGGGGGCTCCGCGGCGGCCGCGCCGTACGGGGTAGGTCTTGACCAGGTCGTGGACGCGTACGGCGGCCTCCGCCGGCGTCTCCACGCTGTCCACCCCGTCGCCCACCGCCTGCCCAGTGCCCGTGCTCACGAGCTACGAGGGTACGCGCCCGGCACGGGCTCACTCCGCGGCGGGGGCGCGTTCGCCCGCGGTGCGGGCGTCGATCTCGCGCCAGAAGCCCGCCCGGATCGCGTAGCGGTCCTGCTCGTCGATCTGGTCGTCCTTGTGCGCCAGCAGGCCGAAGCGGGCGGCGTAGCGCAGCAGCTCGCCGTCGATGCGGTGCGGGATGCGGGGGTACTCCCCCGACAGCGTCCTCAGATGGGCGGTGCTCGCCAGCCGTTCGGTCCAGCGGCGGGCGAAGACCTGGCCGACCTCGAAGGGGTCGCCACTGACGGTGGTGATGTCCTCCTCCCGGTCGGCCCACCGCTGCTCGGCGGTGGTGAGCTGGGCCAGCATCGGCAGGGCGGCGGACTCGGGGGACTCGGGGGCGGCGCCCCGGTCGACCCAGCCCTTGTCGGAGGACCAGCGCAGGGTGGCGCCGGCGGGCGCGGAGGAGGCGTTGTGGGGGTGCGCGGCGGGCCTGCCGAGTCCGGCGAGGTCCTTGGGGGTGGGCACGCCCCGGCCGTGGCCGGTGTCGGCGGTCCGCCCCTCCCCTTCCGCGAGCCCTTCCCCGAGCTCTTTCCCGAGCCCTTCTTCGAAATCGTCGACGAGGCCCTCCCCCTCCCCGCCCGCGAGCCCTCCCGCCGGTCCCGGGGCCGTCTTCTCGCCGAACTCCCCGGCCACGGGGGCCGCGGCGCGGTTCCCGCCGGGGGCCGGAGCCGGGGCCGGGACCGGAGCGGTGCCGTTCCCGGCGCCCGCGGCGTCCGCCGTGCCCGCGGCTCCGGCGGCGTCCGGCGCGGGGAGGCCGGTGCCGCCGGAGGCGGCGGCCGGGGTACTCCCGCCGGAGGGGGCGGGCTCGGGCAGTGGGGCGGAGAGGATGGCGGCGATCTCGGGCTGCTGGGGCGGGCAGACCCCGGTCAGGTCCCTGGCCCGTACGGCGCGGGTGATCCAGGCCCGGTCCAGGACGCGCCGCTCGTCGGCCTCGGCCACCAGGTCCTCGGACTGGTTGTAGTCGCCGTCGGCCGCCTGGACCGCCCACAGGTGGACGGCCACGCCGTGCTCCTTGGCGGACATCAGCCCGGGCAGCAGATCGCCGTCCCCGGTGACCAGCACGATGTCGGAGCAGGCCCGGTTGCGGGCCAGTTCCGTCAGCTCGGCGTGCATGGCGGCGTCCACGCCCTTCTGCGCCCACCGCCCCTCGCTGCGGGTGAGGGCGCCGAGCCGCACCGTCACACGCGGCATCACCCGCAGCCGCCGGTGCTCGGGCTGGGGCACCCGGTCGGGGGCGCCGTCGAACCAGTAGATGCGCAGCAGCCGGCAGCCGGTGTCCAGCTCGGCGCGCTCGCGCAGCCCCTGGATGAGCACGGAGTGGTCCACGGTGATCCGGGAGCGCGCGGGCTCGCCCGCCAGGAGGCTCGCGGCGGCGCCCAGGAGATATCCGGCGTCCACCAGGACGACGCAGCGGTCCACGCTCCACCCACTCTCGGTACGACCGGCACGACCGGCACGGCCGGTACGGCCGCCGGGGCCGGTGACGTCTGACGCGGCCGCGGCGCGCTCGCCCCGGCCCCGCTCCTTGGAGTCTGTTTCGAGTCTGCCCGACCGTACAGGGCTTATGGGCTCCGGCTCGATCTTCGGCGTGGCGGGGGCCGGTGTCCACCGTGCGGGCGGACTCTTCCCGGCGGAAGGGGACGGCCACCGGGGGGCGTCGCCCGACATGCGCACCGTGCGAACGCGTGCGAGGCTGGGCACGGCCCATCGTTTTGAGATCCGCACAGGAGGCGATCGTGGGCAAGCGCAATAAGGAGAACCGCGAGCAGCACGGCAGGCGCACGGCCGCCGAGGAGACGCAGGAGCAGTCGAAGGCCACCGCCGAGCGGATGGCGCGGACGCAGCCGGCAGCGCAGGGCACCCCCGCCGACGTGGCGCGCAAGCACCGCAGGCGCTTCGGCCACAACTGACACCGGCCGCCGCGCACGGCACGGCGGCGGCCGACCGCTCGGGGCGCCCCGGCGAGGACCGGGGCGCCCCGTGGCGCGTGCGGCCCGTCTCAGCCGGCCAGGCAGGAGGGTCCGAGCAGCGCCTTGAGGTCGCCGAAGAGCGCGGGGTCGGCGGTGACCCGGTGCCGGTCCAGGCGCAGCACCGTCGTCTTGCGGCTGCCCTGGAGCCTGACCCGCACCTCGGTGGAGCCGCGGTGGTGGGTGAGCACCTCCCCCAGCTTCTCCACCAGCGGCGGGGTGACCTTGACGGTGGGGATGGTGATGGTGACGGGTGCGTCGGAGGCGGCGTCCGACAGGTCGGGGACCATCAGCTCCATGGCGACCAGCCGGGGGATGTCCTCGCGCTTGTCCAGGCGTCCCTTGACGAAGACCACCGCGTCCTCCACCAGCTGGGTGGAGACGAGCTGGTAGGTGGCGGGGAAGAACATGCAGTCGATCGAGCCCGCCAGGTCCTCCACGGTGGCGATCGCCCAGGCGTTGCCCTGCTTGGTCATCTTCCGCTGGAGGCCGGAGATGATCCCGCCGATGGTGACGATCGAGCCGTCGGAGAAGTCGCCGCCGGTGAGCTGGGAGATCGCCGCGTCCGTCTTGTCGGACAGCACGTGCTCGAGTCCGAACAGCGGGTGGTCGGAGACGTAGAGGCCGAGCATCTCCCGCTCCTGGGCAAGCAGGTAGCTCTTGTCCCACTCCTCGGGGGGGAACTCCACGTCCATGCCGAAGCCGGGACCGCTGTCGGAGGACTCCTCCCCCATCCCTCCGAAGAGGTCGAACTGCCCCTCGGCCTCCTTCCGCTTGACCTGCACCACGTTGTCGATCATGGTCTCGAAGTGCGCGGTCAGGCCCTTGCGGGTGTGGCCCAGTTCGTCGAAGGCCCCGGCCTTGATCAGCGACTCGACCGTGCGCTTGTTGCACACCACCGCGTCGACCTTGTCGAGGAAGTCGGGGAAGGAGGTGTACTTCCCCTTGGCCTTGCGGCAGGCGACGATGGAGTCCACCACGTTCTGGCCGACGTTGCGCACGGCGGTCAGCCCGAAGACGATCGTGTCGTCTCCGCGCGGGGTGAAGTTCGCCTCGGACTCGTTGACGTCCGGCGGCAGCACCTTGATGCCCATGCGGCGGCACTCGTTGAGGTAGACGGCCGACTTGTCCTTGTCGTCGCGCACCGAGGTCAGCAGGGCGGCCATGTACTCGGCCGGGTAGTTCGCCTTGAGGTAGGCCGTCCAGTAGGAGACCAGTCCGTACGCCGAGGAGTGCGCCTTGTTGAAGGCGTATCCGGCGAAGGGCACCAGCACGTCCCACACGGCCTGGATGGCCTCGTCGGAGTAGCCCTTCTCCCGGGCGCCCTTCTGGAAGTTGACGAACTCGGCGTCCAGGACCTCCTTCTTCTTCTTGCCCATCGCCCGGCGCAGCAGGTCGGCCTGTCCGAGGCTGTACCCGGCGAGCACCTGGGCGGCTTTTTGCACCTGCTCCTGGTAGACGATCAGGCCGTAGGTGATGTCGAGGACCTCCTTGAGAGGCTCCTCCAGCTCCGGGTGGATCGGGGTGATCTCCTGCTGCCCGTTCTTGCGCAGCGCGTAGTTGATGTGGGAGTTCATGCCCATCGGGCCCGGCCGGTACAGGGCCGAGACCGCGGAGATGTCCTCGAAGTTGTCGGGCTTCATCATGCGCAGCAGGGAGCGCATGGGGCCGCCGTCGAACTGGAAGACGCCCAGGGTGTCGCCGCGCTGGAGCAGTTCGAAGGTCTTGGGGTCGTCCAGCGTGAGGTCGAGCAGGGTGATGTCGACGCCCTTGTTGGCCTTCACCAGCTTGACGGCGTCGTCCATGATCGTGAGGTTGCGCAGGCCCAGGAAGTCCATCTTCAGCAGGCCGAGCGACTCACAGGTGGGGTAGTCCCACTGGGTGACCACCGCGCCGTCGTTCTTGGGGCTGAAGACCGGCACGTGGTCGATCAGCGGCTCGCTCGACATGATCACGCCCGCGGCGTGCACGCCCATCTGCCGCACCAGGCCCTCGATGCCGCGGGCGGCGTCGATGACCTTCTTCACGTCCGGCTCGTTCTCGTACATCCCCCGGATCTCGCCCGCCTCGTTGTAGCGGGGGTGCTTGGGGTCGGTGATGCCGGACAGCGGGATGCCCTTGCCCAGGACGTCGGCGGGCATCGCCTTGGTGATGCGGTCGCCCATGGCGTACGGGTAGCCGAGCACCCGGGCGGAGTCCTTGATCGCGGCCTTCGCCTTGATGGTGCCGTAGGTGCCGATCTGGGCGACCTTGTCGGCACCGTACTTCTCGGTCACGTAGCGGATGACCTCGCCGCGCCTGCGCTCGTCGAAGTCGATGTCGACATCGGGCATGGAGACGCGCTCGGGGTTGAGGAACCGCTCGAAGATCAGCCCGTGCTCGATCGGATCGAGGTCGGTGATGCCCATGGCGTACGCCACGATCGAGCCGGCCGCGGAGCCTCGGCCGGGGCCGACGGCGATGCCGTTGTTCTTGGCCCACATGATGAAGTCGGCGACGACCAGGAAGTAGCCGGGGAACCCCATCTGGACGATGACGTCCATCTCGTAGTCGGCCTGCTTCTGCCGGTCCTCGGGGACGTCGCCGGAGTACCGGCGGGCCATGCCGCGGCGGACCTCCTCGCGGAACCAGGACTCCTCGGTGTGGCCCTCGGGGACGGGGAAGCGGGGCATCAGGTCCCGCTTCTCGAACCATCCGGTGGTGTCGATCTGCTCGGCGACCAGGAGGGTGTTGCGGCAGCCCTCCTGCCAGGCGTCGGAGGAGTCGATGGCGTACATCTCCTCCGTGGACTTCAGGTAGTAGCCCGAGCCGTCGAACCGGAAGCGGTCGGGGTCGGAGAGGTTCTTGCCGGTCTGGATGCACAGCAGCGCGTCGTGCGCCTCGGCCTCGTGGGAGTAGGTGTAGTGGCTGTCGTTGGTGACCAGCGGGGGGATGCCCAGCTTCTTCCCGATCTCCAGCAGCCCGTCGCGGACCCGGCGCTCGATCTCGATGCCGTGGTCCATCAGCTCCAGGAAGTAGCGGCCCTTGCCGAAGATGTCCTGGTAGTCGGAGGCCGCCTTGAGCGCCTCGTCGAACTGGCCCAGCCGCAGCCTGGTCTGCACCTCGCCCGAGGGGCAGCCGGTGGAGGCGATCAGGCCTTCGGAGAACTCGGCGATCATCTCCCGGTCGGTCCGGGGCCACTTGACGAAGAAGCCCTCCATGTAGGCGTCCGAGGAGAGCCGGAAGAGGTTGTGCAGGCCGGCCCTGTTCGAGGCCCAGATCGTCTTGTGGGTGTAGCCGCCGGAGCCGGAGACGTCGTCGCGCTTCTGGTGGGGCTGGCCCCACTGGACGCGCCGCTTGTACCGCCGCGACTGCGGGGCGACGTAGGACTCGATGCCGATGATCGGCGTGACGCCGGCCTTGGTGGCGTGCTGGAAGAAGTCGTAGGCCCCGTGGAGGTTGCCGTGGTCGGTCATGGCGATGTGCGTCATGCCCATCTCCTGACACGCCTCGAACATGTCCTTCAGCCGCGCCGCACCGTCCAGCAGGGAGTACTGCGTGTGTACGTGCAGGTGTGTGAACGGCGGTTTTGCCACGGCGGATGTCCTCCAACGAGCGGGCGTGCGGCGGTTCCCTGAACGGGTCCGAAGTCTACGTCCCGCCGGGCGGCGGGAACCGCCTCCCGGCGGGTGCGGGGCTCGCCCCCGCGCGTCCCCGCGCCTGCCGCCGCCGCGCCCCCGCGCGAGCCCTCACGGGACCCCGTGCGCCCCCGCCGCGGAACCTCCGCCGCCCCACAGGTCACACCGCCCGCGGCTGCGGCCGCGGGCATCGGTCGTGTTGCGATCCTCACCCGGCCCACGACCTTTAGACACTTCTTAGCGGAGCCCGTGGCACACTCGGCTGCGATGAGCGGGACCGGCTTCACCGACACAGGCATCCGGGCGGTGCGCGCCGCGGTCTTCACCGCGGTGTGCCTCGTGCTGTCCGCGGGCGCCCATGTGCTGCTCTCGGCCGGCCCCCTGCCGTATCCGCCGCTCCTGGCGGTCGGCGCGGTGGTGTTCGTGATCGCCTTCGCCTTCGCCGGGCGCGAGCGGGGCTTCAGGGCGATCGCCACGCTGCTGGTCCCGCTGGAGCTGGCCGCCGACACCGTCTTCACCACCGGCCAGCACGCCTGCTACGGGCAGGCCGGCGGTCCGGTGGCCGGACCACTGCGGGCGGTCGGGCTGGACCTGCTGTGCGCGGGGGGCGACTTCGGCACGCCGCTGGCGCGGATGACCGCCTCCGACGCGTCCCCGCTGCCCGTGGCCGCCCATCCGGCCGCCCCGTGGCTGCTGCTGGCCGCGCATGTGGCCGTCGGCCTGACGGCGGCCGCGTGGCTGCACCGGGGCGACGCGGCGCTCGCCCGGCTGCTGCGCGCCGCCGCCGCGGCCGTCTTCCGGCCGCTGCTGCTGGCCGTGGGCGTCCGCAGCGCGGCCGGCGAGACCCCCGGCCGGGTGCCGCACCCCGCCCGCCGCGCCCGCGCGCGCCACGCACTCCCCCTGCTGACCCACTCCGTCGTACGGCGCGGACCTCCGTGCTCCGCGGCCCTCGCCGCCTGAGCACCACCGTCCCCACCCGTCACGAACCGGACACGGAGAACACACCCCCATGAGCAAGCGCAACAGCCAGGAAGCCAAGCGCGCCGCCCGCGAGCGGCTGCGGGCCGAGCGGGAGAAGCAGGCCAGGAAGGACAAGCTGCGCCGCCAGGCGGTCGTCGGCGGCTCGGTGCTGGCGATCCTCGCGGTCGCGGGCGGCATCGGCTTCGCCGTCGCCAACATGGACGACGGCGGCAGTGACAAGTCCTGGGCCGATGCGGCGGACAAGAAGCTGGTGAAGCCGGCCAACGCCGCCGGGAAGAACGGCACGATCGTCCTCATCGGCGACAAGGACGCCAAGAAGACGATCGACGTCTACGAGGACATGCGCTGCCCCGCCTGCGCCAACTTCGAGCAGGCCCTGGGCGAGACGGTCAAGAAGGGCGCCGAGGACGGCAAGTACAAGCTGCAGATCCACCTCGGCAGCATCATCGACGGCAACTTCGGCGGCGACGGCTCCAAGAACGCCACCAGCGCCCTGGGCGCCGCGCTGGACGTGAGCACCGAGGCCTTCAGCGAGTACCACTCCCTGCTGTACTCGGCCGAGCACCACCCGCCGGAGAGCGAGGACAAGTTCGCCGACAACGAGTACCTGCTTGAGGTCGCCGAGAACGTCGACGCGCTCAAGGACAACAAGGAGTTCGAGACGGCCGTCGAGAAGGGCACCTACGACAAGTGGGCGCTCGAGATGATCGACAGCTTCAACGAGGCCGGCGTCCAGGGCACCCCGACCGTCCGGATCGACGGCAAGGACGTCGAGGTCAGCACTCTGCCCGCCGAACTGGAGAAGCTCGGCGTCAAGTGAGCCGGCCGGCGGCCCGGTGGCACCCCTCCCGGTGCCGCCGGTCCCGTCCGGTGGGGCGGTGCGGCGGTGCGGTGCGTCCCGGTGCGGTGCGGTCGGGCGCGGCTCACATCGCTTTCAGGACAACGCCGTTCGACCGGTTGGCGAACTCTCTCCGGTGCCCTGTTCCGTAGCTCTACCGGCCCGTAGCATCTGCGGCCGTGACCGACACCCACACCGCATCCCACACCCCCGCCCCCACGCGGCGCACGGTCGTCGCGGCCACCGCCGCGACCGCCGCCGGCGCCGCGCTGCTGCCGCTGAGCACCCCGCAGCGCGCCCGGGCCGCGGACGGCCCGGCCTTCGCCCACGGCGTCGCCTCCGGCGACCCGCTGCCCGACGGCGTCCTGCTGTGGACCCGTGTCACCCCCTCCCCCGACGCGACGCCCGGCTCCGGGGTGGGCGCGCCCGTGGAGGTCGGCTGGGAGGTCGCCGAGGACCGCGCCTTCACCCGCGTCGTCGCCTCCGGCCGCACCACCGCCACCGCGGAGGCCGACCACACCGTCAAGGCCGATGTGCGCGGGCTGCGCCCGGCCACCGGGTACCACTACCGCTTCTCGGCCGGGGGTGTCCTCTCCCCCGCCGGCCGCACCCGCACCGCTCCCGCCGACGGCACGGCCGCGGACCGCGTCCGCTTCGGGGTGGTCTCCTGCTCCCACTACGAGAGCGGCTTCTTCTCCGCCTACCGCCACCTCGCCGCCCGTGCCGACCTGGACGCCGTCCTCCACCTGGGCGACTACATCTACGAGTACGGCAAGGGCGAGTACCCGCTCAAGGACGGGGTCGTCCGCGAGATGCGCCCCGTCCACGAGACGGTCACGCTGGCCGACTACCGGCAGCGCCACGCCCACTACAAGAGCGACGCCGACCTCCGGGCGCTGCACGCCGCGCATCCGGTGATCGCGATCTGGGACGACCACGAGATCGCCAACGACGCCTGGTCCGGCGGCGCGGAGAACCACACCCCCGGCGCGGAGGGCGAGTGGGAGGCGCGCGCCTCAGCCGCGCGCCGGGCGTACTTCGAGTGGATGCCGGTCCGCCCCTCCGTCGAGGGCACCGTCTACCGGCGGCTGCGCTTCGGCGACCTCGCCGACCTCCACCTGCTCGACCTGCGCTCCTTCCGCGACCGCCAGGCGGGCATCGGCAGCGGCCAGGTGGACGACCCCGACCGCACCATCACCGGCCGCGCGCAGCTGGACTGGCTGAAGTCCTCCCTGGCCTCCTCCGGTGCCCGGTGGCATCTGGTGGGCACCTCGGTGATGATCTCCCCGATGGCCTTCGGCTCCGTGCCCGCGTACCTGCTCGGGCCGCTGGCCGAGCTGCTCGGCGTGCCCCGCGAGGGGCTGGCCGTCAACGTCGACCAGTGGGACGGCTACACCGACGACCGCCGCGAGCTGCTGACGCACCTGCGCGACCGGGGCATCGGCAACACCGTCTTCCTCACCGGCGACATCCACATGGCCTTCGCCAACGACGTGCCGGTGCGGGCCGCGACCTATCCGCTCCAGCGCCCGGTGGCCACGGAGTTCGTGGTCACCTCCGTCACCTCCGACAACATCGACGACATCCTGAGGGTGCCGCCGCACACCGTCTCCTCCGTCGCGGAGACCGCCATACGCGCCGCCAACCGGCACACCAAGTGGCTCGACATGGACTCGCACGGCTACGGCGTCCTCGACGTGGACGCCGAGCGGACCCAGATGGACTACTACGCGCTGTCGGACAAGACCGACCCGCGGGCGTCCGCCGTCCATGTGCGCTCCTACCGGACCCGCTCGGGCACGCAGCGGGTGGAGCGCGCGGAGGACCCCGTGCGCTGAGGGCTCCTCGTGTGGGGGAGGCCCGCCCCCGGGCCTCCCCCACACGCTCCGGCGTCCCACGGGGCTCAGCGGTCCGCCGACTCCGCCGGCTCCTCCGGTTCCGCCAGCTCCGCCAGGAAGCCGAGCGCGGTCCGCCAGGTCCGCTCGGCCGCCTCCTCGTCGTGGTCCGGCAGGCCGGAGTCGGTGAACAGGTGCCCGGCCCCGGGGTAGCGGTGCACCTCGACGTCCGCGCCCGCCCGCCGCATCCGCAGGTACCAGGCGTTCAGCCAGTCGTGCGGCTCGAACGGGTCGGGGTCGGCCACGTGGAGCTGGACGGGCAGGTCGTCGACGGCCGCGTCCTCGGGGATGTCGGAGGTGCCGTGCAGGAGCAGCAGCCCGCGGGCGCGGGTGTCGGCGAGCGCGAGGTTCTGGGCGATCGCCCCGCCCAGGGAGAACCCGGCGTACACCACCCCGCGCCCTGAGAGCGCGGCGGTGGCGGCGACGGCCCTCCTCAGCAGCTCGTCGCGGCCGATCTCGTCCTTGATCGCCATGCCCTCCTCGACCGTCCGGGCCGTCCGCCCGCCGTACAGGTCGGGGGTGTGGACCTCGTGCCCGGCCTCCCTGAGCCTGACGGCCGCCTCCTCGACGGCGGGGCGCGGCCCGTAGGCGGAGTGGAACATCACAACGGTGGGCACGGTGTCACTTCCTTAGCAGGTCAGCCTCATGATCCACGTCACGGCGCCGCGCCGGGAGGCGGAGTCCTCCCATGGTGCCAGGTACGGTCGGTGGGGTCCTTTTTCCGTCCCCAGGAGTCTTGCCGAGGAGTTCACACCACCATGGAGAACATGCTGCGACCGCTGATCGTCTTCGGCGGCGCCATCGCCTTGGCGTTCGCCGTCGGCTGGGCAGTGGACCGCGCGCTGCGGCGCATGGACGCCCGGCATCCGGAGACCCCGCTGTGGGGCCTGCTGCGCAGCGGCCGGGTCCCGCTCCAGGCGGTGGTCCTCGTCGGTCTGCTCAACGCCTTCTCGGACGAGACGCACCTGGCCAGGGACCACCAGAAGGCCGTCGACCTGTGGCTGAACCTGATACTGATCGGCGCCACCGCGTGGCTGATGCTGCGGGTGCTGACCGCCGTGGTGGAGACGGCCTACTCCCGGTACGCCGGGATCGCCCACGACGCGGCGCGGGTGCGGCGGGTGCGCACCCAGCTGACGCTGATCAAGCGGCTGGCCACGGCGGTGGTCACCGTGATCGCCGGCGCGGCGATGCTGCTGCAGTTCCCCGCGATGGAGAAGCTGGGCGCCTCCATGCTGGCCTCCGCCGGTGTGCTGGGCATCGTCGCCGGTATCGCCGCCCAGTCCACGCTGGGCAACCTCTTCGCCGGCCTGCAGATCGCCTTCGGCGACATGGTGCGCATCGGCGACACGGTGATCGTGGACGGCGAGTGGGGGACGGTGGAGGAGATCACCACCTCCTATCTGGTGGTCCTCACCTGGGACGAGCGCAGGATCACCATGCCGGTGTCCTACTTCACCAGCAAGCCCTTCGAGAACTGGACCCGCGGCAACCCGCAGATGACCGGCACCGTCTACCTCCACCTGGACCACTCGGCGCCCATCGCCGAGATCCGGCGGAAGACCGAGGAGATCGTGCGCGCCAGCGACGCCTGGGACGGCCGCAGTCACGGCCTGGTGGTGACCGACTCCACGCCCACCACGGTCGAGGTCCGCGCGACGATGACGGCGCGCACCCCCGACGACATCTGGACGCTGCGCTGCCAGGTCCGCGAGGGGCTGATCACCTGGCTCCACCGGGAGCACCCCTACGCCCTGCCCCGCGTCACCACCGCGCAGGCGGCCCCGGCCCCGGCCTCCGAGCGGGGGCCGGAGCATGGGGAGGCGGGTGTGGACAGCCGGGCGAACGGCGGACGGCCGGGGATACCGGACGCGCGCAAGCCCGGCTGAGAGGACGCCTCGAAGCGGCCGGCCCGGCACGCCCGCGGGGCCGCGGTGTACGCGCCCCTACTGGCTCTCGGCCCGGATCCTGTCCAGCGCGGTCTGCAGGTCGTCGGGGTAGTCGCTGGAGAACTCCGTCCAGCGGCCGTCCGCCGGGTGCTCGAAGCCCAGCCGTACCGCGTGCAGCCACTGCCGGGTCAGCCCCAGGCGCCTGGCCAGCGTCGGATCGGCTCCGTAGGTGGTGTCGCCGACGCACGGGTGCCGGTGGGCGGCCATGTGGACGCGGATCTGGTGGGTGCGGCCGGTCTCCAGCTTGATGTCGAGCAGGCTGGCGGCCCGGAACGCCTCGATGAGGTCGTAGTGGGTGACCGACGGCTTGCCGTCGGCGGTGACGGCCCACTTGTAGTCGTGGACGGGGTGTCGCCCGATGGGGGCGTCGATCGTGCCGCTGAGCGGGTCGGGGTGGCCCTGGACGAGCGCGTGGTAGCGCTTGTCGACCGTGCGCTCGCGGAACTGCTGCTTGAGCAGGGTGTAGGCGCGCTCGGACTTGGCGACCACCATCAGACCGGAGGTGCCCACGTCCAGCCGGTGCACGATGCCCTGCCGCTCGGCCGCGCCCGAGGTCGAGACGCGGAAGCCGGCGGCGGCCAGCCCCCCGATCACGGTGGGGCCGCTCCAGCCGGGGCTGGGATGGGCGGCCACGCCGATCGGCTTGGCGACGACCACGATGTCGTCGTCGTCGTGCACGATCTCCATGCCCTCCACGGGCTCGGCAACCACCTGGACCGGGGCGGGCGGCGCGGGCATCTCGACCTCGATCCAGGCCCCGCCGCGCACCCGCTCGGACTTGCCGACCTCACCGCCGTCGAGCCGGACCTTCCCCGTGGCGGCCAGCTCGGCCGCCTTCGTACGGGAGAAGCCGAACATCCTGGCCAGGGCCGCGTCTATGCGCTCGCCCTCCAGGCCGTCGGGTACGGGCAGGGTGCGGATCTCGGGAAGCTGGCTCACCCGGTCGAGTATGCCGGAAGCCGGCGGTGCCCCCGCCCGGCGGGCGGGGGCACGCATCCGGTGGGACCTCTCCCCGCGGGCCGAAAGGGGACGGCCGGGGAAGGGCCGGTCAGTCCTTGTGAACGGTCCCGTCGGGGTCCAGGCCCCGGAAGGACAGCAGCACGATCAGCACTCCGCCGCAGACGATCGCCGAGTCGGCCAGGTTGAAGACGGCGAAGTGGGCGGGCGCGATGAAGTCCACCACATGCCCCTGGAAGACCCCGGGCGAGCGGAAGACCCGGTCGGTGAGATTGCCCAGGGCCCCGCCCAGCAGCAGTCCGAGGGCGATGGCCCAGGGTGTGCTGTAGAGCTTGCGGGCGATCCGCGCGATCACCACGATCACGGCCGCCGCGATGACGGTGAAGACGATGGTGAGGGCCTCGCCGATGCCGAAGGCCGCGCCCGGGTTGCGCACGGCCTGGAACCGCAGCCAGGTGCCGATCACCTCGATCGGGTCGTGGCCCTCCAGTTTCTCGACCACGAGGATCTTGGTGACCAGGTCCAGGGCGTAGGCGACGGCCGCCACGATGGCGAGCTCCACCGTCCGCCGCCGTCCGCGGGGGGCCGGCCCGCCGTCGCTCCCGGACCCGCCGCCGGCCTCGGTCGCACCCCGGCCGGCGGCTGTGTCCACGGTCTCGGTCTCGGTCTGCGCCTCGCCCGGCTGCTCGCCGGACCGTTCCACCTCTGTCACGTGATGCAGGGTACGTCACGCCCGGGCGGCGGCGGGCGGCGGCGGCCGGCGGTGGTCAGCGGCGTTCCTGCCGCTGCTTGCACTCGACGCAGAGCGTGGCCCGGGGGAACGCCTGCATCCGCGCCTTGCCGATGGGCTTGCCGCAGTTCTCGCAGACGCCGTACGTCCCGGCCTCCAGGCGGTCCAGGGCGCGCTCGGTCTGGTGGAGCACCTCGCGGGCGTTCTCCGCCAGGGCCATCTCGTGCTCGCGCGTGATGTTCTTCGTCCCCGTGTCGGCCTGGTCGTCCCCGGCTCCGTCGGCCGAGTCCCGCATCAGGCCGTTGAGGGCCTCCTCCGCGGCGTGGATCTCCACACGCAGCCGCTCGGACTCCGAGGACAGCCCCGCACGCGCCTCCTCCACCTCCTGCTCGGTCCAGGGCTCCTCTCCGGGCCGTACGACCAGCTCGTCGGGGGCGGCGGTGGCCGCGGCCGTACGAGCCGGGGGGACCGGGGCGGCGTGCCCGGCGGCCCGCGCTCCCGTCGTGGACTTCTTGGCAACCACCGTCTCGGCTCCTGTCTTCCTGCCGGTCGCCCCTGCGGCGCCCGTGCTCGCCGCCGCCCTCTTCGCGGCGGACTTCCCTCCGGAGTGCTTCTTCCCCGCTTCCGCGGCGTCCCCGGCGCCCGTGGTCTCCCCGGCGCCCGCGACGGCCCCGGGGTCCTCGGTGCTCCCGGGACTCTCGGCCGGCTTCCCCCCGGCGGGCTTCCGCGCGGCTCGCGTCCTCCTCGCTGCGGACTCCCTCGCCACCATGGCCGCGACTCCTTCACATATTGTGATCTTGTGCATGAATCGTGACCGGAACGATAAATCGGCACCGACCGTGCGGCAACAGGGCACGCCGGGCCGCTCCCGCTTCCCGGGGCGCGGCGCCGCACCCTCGCGAAGCGTTCTGCCCTGCACCGCGGGCGGAAAACCGGTCGGCCCCCGTTGGGAGGCACCCTTACACTTGGGCTGAGCGAGAGGCGTCGAAGGGGACGAGTAGCGTCCGTGTGCGGCCACGAGCGACCCGGGGACGGTGTGAGCCCGGGGGCGAGCGCGGCGTGAAGATCACCCCGGAGCCGCCGGAAGAAAACCCCCGCGCACGTGCGGCCACGGCACGCGGTGCGACGGACGGTGAGTAGAACCGGCATCGCCGCACCAATGAGAGGGCGGCGGACATGTACCCGCGTACGCGTCCGGCGCCAAGGAGGGTGGTACCGCGGGTACCGGCGCCGACTGGCGGCGGTCTCGTCCCTCCGGCGGAAGTCACCACGTCCGTTGGAGGAAGCTCACCATGAGCCCGCAGCCCCCGCCCCGGTACCGTCCGGTGCCCGCCCAGGTCGACCTGCCCGCCCTGGAGCGCGCCGTGCTGGACTTCTGGCGCGAGAACAAGGTCTTCGCCCGCAGCCTGGAGCAGTCCGAGGGCCGCCCCGAGTGGGTGTTCTACGAGGGACCGCCGACCGCGAACGGCATGCCCGGCGCCCACCACATCGAGGCCCGCGTCTTCAAGGACGTCTTCCCCCGCTTCCGCACCATGCGCGGCTACCACGTGGCGCGCAAGGCCGGCTGGGACTGCCACGGCCTGCCCGTGGAGCTGGCGGTGGAGAAGGAGCTGGGCTTCAACGGCAAGCAGGACATCGAGGCCTACGGCATCGCGGAGTTCAACGCCAAGTGCCGCGAGTCGGTGACCCGGCACACCGACGCGTTCGCCGAGCTGACGACCCGGATGGGCTACTGGGTCGACATGGACGACGCCTACCGGACGATGGACCCGGACTACATCGAGTCCGTGTGGTGGTCGCTGAAGGAGATCTTCGGCAAGGGCCTGCTCGTCCAGGACCACCGCGTGGCGCCCTGGTGCCCGCGCTGCGGCACCGGCCTGTCCGACCACGAGCTGGCGCAGGGCTACGAGACCGTCGTGGACCCCTCGGTCTACGTCCGCTTCCCGCTGACCTCCGGCCCGCTGGCCGGCGAGGCCTCGCTGCTGGTGTGGACGACCACACCCTGGACGCTGGTGTCCAACACCGCCGTGGCCGCCCACCCCGACGTCACCTACACGGTGGCCACCGACGGCACCGAGAAGCTGGTGGTGGCCGAGCCGCTGCTGGCCAAGGCCCTCGGAGAAGGCTGGAGCGCGACCGGGCAGACCTTCACCGGCCGCGAGATGGAGCGCTGGGCCTACCGCCGCCCGTTCGACCTGGTGGAGATCGAGGGCGCCCACTTCGTCCTGAACGCCGAGTACGTCACCACCGAGGACGGTACCGGTCTGGTCCACCAGTCCCCCGCCTTCGGTGAGGACGACCTGCTCACCTGCCGGGCCTACGGGCTTCCGGTGGTCAACCCCGTCCGGCCCGACGGCACCTTCGAGGAGGGCCTGGAGCTGGTGGGCGGGCAGTTCTTCAAGAAGGCCGACGAAGCGCTGGTCGCCGACCTCGACGCCCGCGGCCTGCTCTTCCGCCATCTGCCCTACGAGCACAGCTACCCGCACTGCTGGCGCTGCCACACCGCGCTGCTCTACTACGCCCAGCCGTCCTGGTACATCCGCACCACCGCGATCAAGGACGAGCTGCTGCGGGAGAACGAGCGGACCAACTGGTTCCCGGAGTCGGTCAAGCACGGCCGCTACGGCGACTGGCTGGACAACAACATCGACTGGGCCCTGTCCCGCAACCGCTACTGGGGCACCCCGCTGCCCGTCTGGCGCTGCGAGGAGGGCCACCTCACCTGCGTCGGCTCGCTGGCGGAGCTGTCGGAGCTGACCGGCACCGACCAGTCCGGCCTGGACCCGCACCGCCCGTACATCGACGACGTCGTCTTCGGCTGCACCGCCGAGGGCTGCTCGCTGACGGCCGTCCGCGTCCCGGAGGTCATCGACGCCTGGTACGACTCGGGCTCGATGCCCTTCGCCCAGTGGGGCTACCCGTACCGCAACAAGGACGTCTTCGAGAAGCGCTACCCGGCGCAGTTCATCTCCGAGGCCATCGACCAGACCCGCGGCTGGTTCTACACGCTGATGGCGGTCGGCACGCTCGTCTTCGACCGCTCCTCCTACGAGAACGTGGTCTGCCTGGGCCACATCCTCGCCGAGGACGGCCGGAAGATGTCCAAGCACCTGGGCAACATCCTGGAGCCCATCCCGCTGATGGACCGGCACGGCGCGGACGCGGTGCGCTGGTTCATGGCCGCGGGCGGCTCCCCGTGGAGCGCGCGGCGCGTGGGGCACGGCACGATCCAGGAGGTCGTCCGCAAGACCCTGCTGACCTACTGGAACACCGTCGCCTTCCAGGCCCTGTACGCCCGCACCTCCGGCTGGGCGCCCTCTGGTTCCGACCCGGCCCCCGCCGACCGCCCGCTGCTGGACCGCTGGCTGCTGAGCGAACTGCACGCCCTGGTCGACCAGTGCACCCAGGCCATGGAGGCCTACGACACCCAGCGCACCGGCAAACTGCTGTCCACCTTCGTGGACGATCTGTCCAACTGGTACGTGCGCCGCTCCCGGCGCCGCTTCTGGCAGGGCGACGCGGCGGCGCTGCGCACCCTGCACGACGTGCTGGAGACCGTCACCCGGCTGATGGCCCCGCTGGTGCCGTTCATCACCGAGCGGGTCTGGCAGGACCTGGTCGTCCCCGTCACCCCCGGCGCGCCGGACTCCGTGCACCTGGCCGACTGGCCCGAGGCCGATCTGTCCGCCGTCGACCCGGACCTGTCCCGCGACATGCTGCTGGTGCGGCGGCTGGTGGAACTGGGCCGGGCCACACGTGCGGAGTCGGGCGTCAAGACCCGGCAGCCGCTGTCCCGCGCGCTGCTGGCGGCGCAGGGCTTCGAGCTGCTCAGCGACGATCTGCGCGAGCAGATCGCCGAGGAGCTGAACGTCACCTCGCTCGCCTCCCTGTCCGAGGTCGGCGGCTCCCTGGTGGACACCACCGCCAAGGCCAACTTCCGGGCGCTGGGCCGGCGGTTCGGCAAGCGCACCCAGCCGGTCGCCAAGGCCATCGCCGAGGCGGACGCGGCGGCCCTGTCGGCGGCGCTGCGCGCCGGTACGGCGGCGGTGGAGGTCGACGGCGAGACCATCGCCCTCTCCCCGGAGGAGGTCATCATCACCGAGACCCCGCGCGAGGGCTGGTCGGTGGCCTCCGACACCGGCGCCACGGTCGCCCTGGACCTGGAGATCACCCCGGAGCTGCGGCGGGCCGGGCTCGCCCGTGACGCGATCCGGCTGATCCAGGAGGCCCGCAAGAACAGCGGCCTGGACGTCGCCGACCGGATCGCCCTGCGGTGGCGGTCGGACGACGAGGAGGTCGCCCGCGCCCTGGCCGAGCACCAGGCCCTGATCGCGGACGAGGTCCTGGCGACGGACTACGCGGAGGGTGCGGGAGACGACTCCTTCGGCGAGTCGTTCGAGGACGAGTCGCTGTCCCTGGTCTTCCGGCTGCGCCGCGTGTAGCCGCCCGGCCGTCACCGGTGCCCCGGCCCGTCCACCGGCCCGGGGCACCGGCGTGCCGGTCCGGCTCCTGCCGGACCGGCCGGAAGGGGCCGGCCCTGAGGAGCCGGAGACACAACAGGGCCGGGCCCGGGATCGAAGATCCCGGGCCCGGCCCTGTGCGATATGCCGATCCTGTTCGCCCGCCGCCCGCGGCGGCTGCGTCAGTTGTCGTCCTCGTCGATGAGGAAGCCGCGCATCGGCGAGGGCGCCTGCTGCATCGGCTGCGGGCCCTGCGGCCGTACGGGGGCCATCGGCTGGGTCATCGCCGGGGACATCTGCTGCTGCCCGCCGTAGGTCTGACCGCCGCCCTGGTTGTGACCGCCGTGACCGCCGCCCGGGCCGCCCATCGACTGGCCGCCGCCCATGGACTGGTGGCCGCTCATGGCGCCGCCGCCCGGTGCGCCCGCCGATGCCATCGAGGGGGACGGCGGCAGCGAGGCCGTGGCCGGGGTGCGCGGCGGGGCCAGGGAGTCGTCGGCCTGGTTCTCCAGCTGGCGCAGCTGGCTCTCCAGGTACGACTTCAGGCGGGTGCGGTACTCGCGCTCGAAGCCGCGCAGATCCTCGACCTTGCGCTCCAGCGTGGCGCGGGCGGACTCCAGCGAGCCCATCGCGACGCGGTGCTTCTCCTGTGCGTCCCGCTCCAGCGCGTCGGCCTTGGCGCGGGCGTCCCGCTCCAGGCCCTCGGCGCGGCTGCGCGCCTCGCCGACGATCTTGTTGGCCTCCGAACGGGCCTCCGCGATCGCCTGGTCCGCGGTCTGCTGTGCCAGCGACAGCACACGGGCCGCGCTGTCACCGCCCGGCCCCTGGCCCTGCTGGTGCATGCCCGGGCCGCCGGGACCACCGTGGCCGCCCATCGGTCCGGGACCACCGGGGCCACCCGGACCGCCGGGTCCCATCGGGCCGGGGCCCATGGGACCGCCCTGCGGGCCGTGCCCGCCGGGACCTGCCGGCAGCTGCGGCGCACCGCCGGGCAGCTGGGGCGGACCGCCCATCTGCCCCGGCGGGACCGGCTGCGGTCCCGATATGGCGGCGGGGACGGGACCCGGCCGTTCCTGCTGCTGCTGGGGCTCGGGTTTGCGCATGCCCTGCTGCTGGTTCTGCGCGGCGGCCCGCGTCGCGGCGGCCAGCTTGGCGCGCAGATCCTCGTTCTCCCGGAGCAGGCGCGTCAGTTCGGCCTCGACCTCGTCGAGGAAGGCATCGACCTCGTCCTCGTCGTAGCCCTCTCGCAGGCGGACGGTTGTGAACTGCTTGTTCCGCACGTCCTCGGGGGTCAGCGGCATCTCTTCACCTCAACGTAAGTCATCGGCATATCGGCAAGACCGTATCGCTCACAGCCTGGCCACGACACTGATCAGGATGTAGACGATGATCATCAGTACGAAGAAGGACAGGTCGAGCGCCACGCCCCCGAAGCGCAGCGGCGGTATGAACCTCCGCAGCAGCTTGAGTGGCGGATCAGTGACAGTGTAGGTGGCCTCCAGGACGACCACCATCGCCTTGCCGGGCTGCCATGAGCGGGCGAACATGAAGACGTAGTCCATCACCAGGCGGAAGATCAGCACGACCAGGAAGACCTGCAGCACAATGAGGACCACCTGCTGTACGACGCCCATCGTGCGCTTCCCTCTCCCCTTTGGTCGCGTCCGGCCCGTCGGCCGGCCCGTCCGGTTGCACTGACTCTCAGCTCTGGTTGAAGAACCCGCCCTCTGCGATGCGGGCCTTGTCCTCCGCCGTGACATCGACGTTAGCAGGAGACAGGAGGAAGACCTTCTGTGTCACCCGCTCGATACTCCCGTGGAGACCGAACACCAGCCCCGCCGCGAAGTCGACCAGACGCTTCGCGTCCGTGTCGTCCATCTCGGTCAGATTCATGATCACCGGAGTGCCCTCCCGGAAGTGTTCCCCGATGGTACGGGCTTCGTTGTACGTCCGGGGGTGCAGTGTGGTGATCCGGTAGGGCTCCCTCTCGGACACGACCTTGGGCATGATCACCGGTGCGTTCTTCTCCAGGCTCTGGCGTTCGGGTGTGATGGATGACACGGGGGCAATCCTCCCGTGCCGTCCGTTTTCGGAAGCGAGCGCGGACACCTGCTCCCGCTCCCGGTGGGCAGGGGGGTGGACGACCCGCACCGGCTCCTCGGGCTCCTGCTCCCCGTCGGGCTTCGCCGCGGGAGCCGCCGCGGGCTGGTGCGTCTGGTGCCGCCGATCCCTGTCGGGATCCGGCTCGGGCTCGAACTCGTCGTCGGGGTCGAACCCCGGGCCGTCGTACCCATCGTCCTCCACGAGGCCGAGGTAGACCGCCATCTTGCGCATCGCGCCGGCCATTCTCTGCGTCCTCCGCTCTGTGGTGGTTCCCCTGCCATCGGCGGGGAGGCCCCGTCTCCCGCCTGCGGCGGGGAGACCCCATTCTGCCTCCGGTGCCTCCGGCGGGGAGGCCCCCGAACCCAAGACTCCGTCACCGGTGCCCATGAGCTCACGCGGTCATCCACACTTGGCGGGAATGACCATATTTTCTGCTGTGGTCCGACCTGCTTGGCGACGTTACCGGAGCCCGGGTCGTACTCCGAGTACCGCACTGCCGATACGCACATGTGTCGCCCCGGCGGCCACCGCCTCCTCCAGGTCCCCGCTCATCCCCGCCGAGACCATGTCCGCGCCGGGATGGTCCGCCCGCAGGGCGGCCGAGATCTCCCCCAGCCGCTCGAAGGCGGCTTCCGGTCTCCCGGCGTACGGTCCGGACAGGGGTGCGACCGTCATCACACCCGCGAGCCACAGGCCGGGGGCCGCGGCCACCTCGTCGGCCAACTCCCCCACCTCCTGCGGCGCCACGCCGCCGCGTCCCCCGGCCGCGCCCGCCTCCCGGTCGAGCGCGACCTGCAGCAGGCAGCCGATCCGCCTGCCCTCGCGCTCGGCCGCCGAGGAGAGCGCGCCGACCAGCCGGGGCCGGTCGACCGAGTGCACGAAGTCGGCGTAGCGGGCGACCGACCGGACCTTGTTGGTCTGCAACTGCCCCACGAAGTGCCAGGTGAGGGGGAGGTCCGCGCAGGCCTCGGCCTTGGGCGCCGCCTCCTGGTCCCGGTTCTCCGCCACGTGCCGCACCCCGAGCCCGGCCAGCAGCCGCACATCGTCGGCGGGGCGGGTCTTGGTGACGACGATCAGGGTCACGTCCTGCCGCGCGCGCCCCGCGGTGACACAAGCGCGGGTGATGCGCTCCTCCACCCGGGCGAGGTTCGCGGCCAGTTCGGCCCTGCGGCCGGCGCTGTGGTCGGTCACGCGACGGCCTCCCCGTCGGCCTCTCCCGCTCCGCCGGCGGGAGCCTCCAGCCATACGTAGCCGGCCAGCCGTCCGGTGGTCCTCTCCCGGCGGTACGAGTAGTGGTGCGGGGACTCCATCGTGCAGACCGGCTGCGCCGGCGGCTTCGGCACTCCGAGCCGGGCCAGTTGGGCACGTACCCCGGCCGCGACGTCGACCGCCGCGGTGCCCCGCCTCGTGGTGGCGTACGCCTCGGGCACCACGGCCGCGACCTCCTCGCGCATCCGCTCCGGCACCTCGTAGCAGCCCCCGCACACCGAGGGGCCGATACGGACGGCCGTGCGGGCCGGGTCCGCGCCCAGGGAGCCCATCGCCTCGACCACCGCCGGGACGACCCCGGCCACCAGCCCGGGCCGCCCGGCGTGCGCGGCTCCCACCACCCCTGCCACGGGGTCGGCGAGGAGCACGGGGACGCAGTCGGCGGTCAGCACGGCCAGGGCCAGGCCCCGGCGGGCGGTCACGACCGCGTCCACGCACGGCGCGTCGCCGCCGCGCCACGGCCCGGTGACGACGGCCGCGTCGCGCCCGTGCACCTGGTTCATCCAGACCACCGCGGCCGGATCGAGGCCGAGCGCCCCCGCCGCCAGTTCCCTGTTGGCCCTCACCGCGCCGGGGTCGTCCCCGACCGCGCCGCCGAGGTTGAGTTCGTCATACGGAGCGGCGCTCACCCCGCCCCACCTGTCGGTGGTGGCGAAGTGCGCGCCGCTGACGATGTCGTGCTGTGCTATCACGCTCGTGGTGCCTACTTGAGGAAGTCGGGCACGTCGAGTTCCTCGGCCGAACCGTCCTGGTAGGGACGGGCCGGGGGAACCTGCGGGGCCGCGGGCGTGCCGCTCTCGCCGGACAGCGGCGAGGAGGGGCCCGCGCCGTAGGCGGACGGGGAGTCGGCCAGCGGGACGGCCGGGGACGGCTCCTCCTCGCGCGGGGTGACCGAGCCGAGCCCGCCGAAGGACGGGCGGTCGGGCTCGGAGGCCGCCGGGCGCGGAGCGGCCGGCGCCTCCTCCTTGCCTCCGGCGTACGAACCGAGCACCTTGTCGCGGTTCTTGGCCGGCGGCTGCCCGCCGTCGAAGCCCGCCGCGATGACGGTGACGCGGACCTCGTCGCCGAGGGCGTCGTCGATGACCGCGCCGAAGATGATGTTCGCCTCGGGGTGCGCGGCCTCGCTCACCAGCTGGGCGGCCTCGTTGATCTCGAACAGACCGAGGTCGGAGCCGCCGGAGATGGACAGCAGTACACCGCGGGCGCCGTCGATGGACGCCTCCAGCAGCGGCGAGGAGATCGCCATCTCGGCGGCGGCCACCGCGCGGTCGTCGCCGCGTGCCGAGCCGATGCCCATGAGTGCCGAGCCGGCCTCGGACATCACGGACTTGACGTCCGCGAAGTCCAGGTTGATCAGGCCGGGGGTGGTGATGAGGTCGGTGATGCCCTGGACACCCGACAGCAGCACCTGGTCCGCGGACTTGAACGCGTCGAGCACGCTCACCTGGCGGTCCGAGATGGACAGCAGCCGGTCGTTGGGGATGACGATGAGGGTGTCGACCTCGTCGCGCAGGGCCGCGATGCCGTCCTCGGCCTGGTTGGCCCGGCGGCGGCCCTCGAAGGTGAACGGGCGGGTGACGACGCCGATGGTGAGGGCGCCCAGAGAACGTGCGATGTTCGCGACGACGGGCGCGCCGCCGGTGCCGGTGCCGCCGCCCTCGCCGGCGGTGACGAAGACCATGTCGGCCCCCTTGAGGACCTCCTCGATCTCCTCCCGGTGGTCCTCGGCTGCCTTGCGGCCGACATCGGGGTTGGCGCCGGCGCCGAGGCCGCGGGTGAGCTCGCGGCCGACGTCGAGCTTGACGTCGGCGTCGCTCATCAGCAGGGCCTGTGCGTCGGTGTTGATCGCGATGAACTCGACGCCCTTGAGACCGACCTCGATCATCCGGTTGATGGCGTTGACGCCGCCGCCGCCGATACCGACGACCTTGATGACTGCGAGGTAGTTCTGCGGTGCTGCCACGTCGAAGGCCTCTCGCCTCGAGTTACGTGTCGCCGCTCCACGATGGTTGCGGTGCGCCGACCTATGCCGAGTGGGACGGTCCGGACGCCGACCCGAACCCTAACGTTCAAGTTTAGGGTTACCAATGCCTGTCGTTCCTCGGATTCTTTGGAACGGACACTAGGTCGACAAGTGGTTCGCGTTCAATGAACACGCCGAACCTCCCGTTTTTCCTCTCACCCTATGTGATCAGGCAGCGCGGTAGCCAACCAGGGTGCTGGCCTGCACACACGTACGTCAACTCCCCGACGCCGCGGGTGTGCCGGGAACACTCACGTCGAATCTCTCCGCGCCGTCGGCGGCTTTCATCAGCAGGGTGAGTGATCTGGCCTTCGCGTCGCTGTCCTCGCCGCTCCCCCACACCACCGTGCGCCCGCCGCTCATCTCCAGGGTGATGGAGTCGTAGGAGCGGACCCGGATGGTCCGGGTGTCGCGGCGCACCCGCTCGGGGAGGGCCGCGGCGACCCCGACCGCCTCCTGGCGCATCCTCTCGGGCCCGAAGCGGTGCCCGCCGGGGGATCCGGCGAGGTCCAGCGTGAGGAGGGGGACGCCCGCGGGCCGTTCGGCGACCGTGCCGAACAGCACCCCCTCGTCGTCCACCTCGGCATAGCGCCGCCCCCTCGTGCCGTCCTCGTCCCCCCCGCCTTCCCCGTTTCGCGCGTCCTGCACCATCACGACCACGGCTTTTCTCTCCCTGACCGTCAGCTCCACACCGTGCGGCCAGGAACGGGCCGCCTCCACGGAGTCGATCCGCGGCAGCGCCTCCAGCAGCCGCCGCTCCACCTCGCCGGGGTCGACCGAGACCAGGGGGTCTCCGATGGGGATGTCGGCGGCGTCGAGGATCTGCCGCTCCGTCAGGGCCTCCTCACCGGCGACCGTGACGCCCTCCACCCGCAGCCACGCGGAGCCGTAGAGCAGCCACAGGGCGAGAGCGCCGATCAGCAGCGCCGGACCGACGGCGAGTGCGAGCAGCAGACGGCGGCGTCCGCGGCCCTCCGGAAGACGGGGCGCGCGCGGACGCCCGGGCCACCGGAGGGCCGGCGGGGCCGGGGGCGGCCCCGCTCCCGGCCCGTGGGGGTCACGCTGGTCGCGGCCGCCTCGCCCGGCGGCCGCCGTCCGTCCGGCCACGCTCCCTGCTCTCCCGCGCCCCGCCTGCGGCCTCAGCCCCGGCGGTGTGCCGCGATCGCCTCGTACACCATGCCGACCAGCAGTTCGTCGGCGTCCCGGCGCCCGAACTCGGCGGCGGCCCGCGACATGTCGTACAGCCGGTGCGGGTCGGTGAGCACCGGCAGGACGTTGGCCTGGATCCACTCCGGCGACAGCTCGGCGTCGTCGACGAGGAGCCCGCCGCCCGCCTTGACCACCGGCTGGGCGTTCAGCCGCTGTTCGCCGTTGCCGATCGGCAGCGGGACGTAGGCGGCGGGCAGCCCGACGGCGGACAGTTCGGCGACCGTCATCGCGCCCGCGCGGCAGAGCATCATGTCGGCCGCGGCGTACGCCAGGTCCATGCGGTCCAGGTACGGCACCGGGACGTAGGGGGGCATCCCGGGCATGTTGTCCACCTGCGGCAGCTCGTTCTTCGGGCCGACCGCGTGCAGGATCTGGACGCCGGAGCGCTGGAGGTTCGGGGCGATGGCCTGGACGACCTCGTTGAGCCGCCGGGCGCCCTGGGAGCCGCCGGTGACCAGCAGGGTGGGCAGGCCGGGGTCGAGGCCGAAGGCGGCCCGCCCCTCGGCGCGCATCGCCGCCCGGTCCAGGGTGGCGATGGAGCGGCGCAGCGGGATGCCGACGTAGCGGGCGTTGCGCAGCTTGCTGTCCGGGGTGGAGACGGCCACGTGGTCGGTGTAGCGGGAGCCGATCTTGTTGGCCAGGCCCGGGCGGGCGTTGGCCTCGTGGATGACGATCGGCACCCCGAGCCGCTTGGCCGCGAGGTAACCGGGCAGCGCCACGTAGCCACCGAAGCCGACCACGCAGTCGGCCTTGGTCCGCTCCAGGATCTGCTCCGCGGCCTTGATGGTGCCGCGCAGCCTCCCCGGCACGGTGATCAGCTCGGGAGTGGGTTTGCGCGGCAGGGGCACGGCCGGGATCAGCTCCAGGTCGTAGCCCCTCTCCGGGACGAGCCGGGTCTCGAGTCCGCGCTCCGTGCCGAGTGCCGTGATCCCCACGGTCGGGTCCTGCCTGCGCAGGGCGTCCGCGAGGGCGAGCGCGGGCTCGATGTGGCCGGCGGTCCCCCCACCGGCGAGTACGACATGCACCGAATTTCACCGCTCTCCGGACGGGCGCCGTGCGGCACTCCGTCCCATCGTCTTCCGTCTCACCCCAGCCAGCTTCTTTCTCACAGCAGGCTGCCGCATGGCCAGTGCCGCCTTCGCGGCGGGTTCCGATCTCGCGGCGGAGATCAGCAGCCCGACGGCGAACATCGTCGGCAGCAGGGCGGAACCTCCGTAGGAGAACAGCGGGAGCGGGACACCGGCGATCGGCAGCAGACCGAGCACCGCACCGATGTTGACCACGGCCTGGGCCGTGACCCAGGTGGTCACGCCTCCCGCGGCGTACCTGACGAAGGGGTCCTCCGTGCGTCCGGCCACGCGGATACCCGCATAGCCTAGAGCGGCGAAAAGGGCGAGCACCGGCAGCGTCCCCGCCAGGCCGAGTTCCTCCCCGGTCACGGCGAAGATGAAGTCGGTGTGGGGTTCGGGCAGTTGTCCCCATTTCTCCATGCTGTCGCCCAGTCCCGTGCCGAACCATCCGCCCGACGCCAGGGCGTAGATGCCGTGGACGGCCTGCCAGCACTGGTCGTTCGGACCGGGGTCGGTGGCGCCCAGGCAGGCGAACCGGGCCATCCGGTTGCCGCTGGTCGCGATCAGGAGGGTGCCCAGCACCCCGGCGACGGCGAGCACCCCGGCGAACAGCCGCAGCGGCGCACCGGCCAGCCAGAGCAGTCCGACGAGGATCGCGGCGAGGATGAGCGAGGTGCCCATGTCCCGGCCCAGCATGATCAGGCCGAGCAGCAGGAAGGCCACGGGGACGAGCGGCACCAGCATGTGCTTCCACTGGTTCAGCAGCCGTCTGTCGCCCTTGCGCGCCAGCAGGTCCGCCCCCCACAGCACCAGGGCGAGCTTGGCGAACTCGCTGGGCTGGAACTGGAAGGGGCCGCCGAGCTGGATCCAGTTCTGGTTGCCCTTGACCTCCTGCCCGATCCCCGGCACCTGGACCAGGCAGAGCAGGAAGACGGAGACGGCCAGCAGCGGGTACGCCAGCCCGCGCTGGAGGGCCACCGGCATCCGGGCGGCGGCCAGCAGCAGGACGCCGCCCAAAGCGGCGGCCAGCAGCTGTTTGCGGAAGTAGTAGGCGGAGGGCAGCCCGGAGCCCAGCGCCTCGATCTGCGAGGCCGAGAAGACCATCACCAGGCCGAGGCCCAGGAGCATCAGGCTGCCGCCGAGGATCAGGTAGTAGGCGGTCAGCGGCCGGTCCCAGGCGCGCTTCGCCCGCAGGTAAAGCCCGCGCGCCCCGTCGACGGCGCGGCGCGGGCCGCGGGCGGGGCGCCCGGGGGCGCTGCGGGGCGTACCCCGCCCGCCGCCGGGCG